>JAQGKH010000305.1 GCA_028290225.1 Devosia sp.
GATGGAGCGGCGGGCAAAGCGTTCCGGATCGGATGGCTTGTCGTGCTCAGCGACGAAATATTGCGCCTTGGTGCGGCTGGTGACCTCGTTGATCAACTGGTCCCAGTTGAGGATCCCAAGGCCCACATCGGCCCAGCCATCCTCGTCAGCGGCCTCTCCTGCAGGGGCGATATCTTTGACGTGAACGGCGGTGATGCGGTCGCCGTAGCGGTCGAACCAGTCCACCGGATCAGCCTTGCCGCGGGCGATCCAGGCCACATCGGCTTCCCATTCGAGGCCGGGCGCGGTGTCGAGGATGATTTCCATGGGCGTGCGGCCGCTCCTGGTGGGCACGAACTCGAAATCATGGTTGTGCCAACCAAAGCCGTAGCCATGGCCGGTAAAGGTTTCGCCGAGGCTAGCCAGCGTTTCGGCCAGTTCGATCCATTTGCTTTCGTCCGTGCTGCGCCCTTCGGGACCGATATGGGGACAGTAGATGCGCTTGACGCCCAGGGTTTCCGCGATCTTGAGGGCAGAGTCGGTGTCCTGCAGCTGCGCCAGGCCGAAATGGCCGGTGGGCATGGACAGACCGTTCCGCTTGAACTTTTCGGCAAGGCCCGCCGCGTCGGCGTAAAGGCCGCCATAGCCTTCCACCTGGGTATAACCGAGCTGCGCAAGCTTGGCCAAGAAGTCGTCAAGCGAAGGGTAGTTGCGGGCGCTGTACAGCTGGAATGACAACTCGGTCATCAAGGCCTCTTGTTCTGAACGATAGGAAGGAGGATCAGCCGGCGCGGTTGCCGGTTGAATTGGCTAAAGGCGATTGGTGCTTTGTGCGTCAAAGATCGAGCCGCGCGCCGGGTCAAAGCCGACCAGCACCTTCTGGCCGACATGCAGCAGCACGTCGCTGTCAGCCCGGAAGGTCACCGGCTGGCCGGCAATGCGCGTCCAGGCGAGTGTGTCGGAGCCCATCGGTTCAACGATTTCGATCTCGACCTCAGTTGAGAAAGGCATGGTTCGGGCAACGTCGCCCAGGACGATATGCTCAGGACGAACCCCCAGAACTGCCTTGCTGGAGCCTTGCGGCGCCGCCTCGAAGGCATATGTGCTCACCGGCACCTGGGTGCCGTCCTCGGCCACGAACATGGGCTGGGTGGCGCCATTCAAGGTGCCCTGCAGGAAGTTCATGGAAGGCGAGCCGATAAAACCGGCCACGTAGAGGTTGACCGGCTTGTTGTAGATGGTGTGCGGATCGGCCAGCTGCTGGATTTCCCCGCCGCGCATGATGGCGATGCGATCGGCTAGGGTCAGCGCCTCGATCTGGTCATGGGTGACATAGATCATGGTGTTCTTGAGCCGCTGATGCAGGCGCTTGATCTCGACGCGCAAGTCGCTGCGCAGCTTGGCATCGAGATTGGACAGGGGTTCGTCGAACAGGAACACATCCACATCGCGCACCAGCGCCCGCCCGATGGCCACGCGCTGGCGCTGGCCGCCCGAGAGGTTGGCGGGCTTGCGTTGCAGCAGGGGCTGGATCTGCAGGATTTCGGCAGCACGCGCCACGCGACGCTCGATCTCGTCCCGAGGCATGCCGGCGACGCGCAAGCCGAAGCTGAGGTTTCGCTCCACGCTCATCTGCGGATAAAGCGCATAGGACTGGAACACCATGCCGATGCCCCGATCCTTGGGCTCGGACCAGGTAACGTTCTTGCCGCCGATGAAGATCTGGCCGCCCGACACCTCCAGCAGTCCGGCAATGCAATTGAGCAAAGTGGATTTGCCGCAGCCCGAAGGCCCGAGCAGGACGATGAACTCCCCCTGCCCGACTTCAAGATCGAGGCCCTTGAGCACCTGGACGGCGCCGAAATTGAGCGACAGGTCCTTGATGGAAACACTGCTCTGCATGGCTTACCCCTTCACCGCGCCAGCGGCGATGCCGCGCACGAACCATTTGCCCGAAACGAAATAAACGATCAGCGGCACCGCTGCCGTCAGGATCGTCGCGGCCATGTTGACATTGTATTCGCGCACGCCCTGCGCCGAATTGACGATGTTGTTGAGCTGCACGGTCATGGGGTAGTTCTGCGTGCCCGCAAAGACCACGCCGAACAGGAAGTCATTCCAGATGCCGGTGACCTGCAGGATAATGGCGACCGCAAAGATGGGCAGCGACATCGGCGCCATGATCTGGAAGAAAATGCGCCAGAAACCCGCCCCATCCACCCGCGCCGCCTTAAACAATTCCTGGGGCAGCGAGGCGAAGTAGTTGCGGAACAGGAGCGTCAGGATCGGCATGCCAAACACGGTATGCACGAGGATGACGGCCCACAGCGTGCCAAAAATCTTGAGCTGCGCGGTGATCATCACCATGGGATAGAGCATCACCTGATAGGGGATGAACGAGCCCAGCAGGAGGCAGGTGAAGAAGAACTCCGAGCCCTTGAAGCGCCAGTTGACCAAGGCATAGCCGCTCACCGCCGCCACGAAGACCGACACGATGGTGGAGGGCAAGGTGATCTTGACCGAGTTCCAGAACCCGGGCGCCAGACCATTGCAGGTCAGCCCGGTGCAGGCGCTGGTCCAAGCCTTGACCCAAGGCTCGAAGGTAACCTCAAGCGGGGGCGCGAAAATGTTGCCGACGCGGATTTCGGGCAGGCCCTTCAGCGAGGTCGTGATCATCACGTAGAGCGGCAGCATATAATAAAGCGCAGCAACGATGATGATGCCATAGATGATGATGCGGGTCGGCGTGAAAAACGGACGAGGCCGGGGGCCGAAGGGCTCGATGGTGGCAGCAATACTGGCCATGGCGGTCTCCTAGCGAGCCTTTTTGGGGCCGAATTCGACGACGATCCAGGGAATGAGGATCACGAAGACGGCCGCCAGCATCACCGACGAGGCGGCCAGCGCCTGCCCGAGATTGCCCGCATTGAACATGTAATTGATCACGTATTTTGCCGGCACTTCCGAAGATAGGCCCGGGCCGCCATTGGTGAGCGCCACGACCAGATCATAGGTGCGCACCAGGCCCGAGCCGACGATCACCAGCGTGGTGACGATCACGCCCCGCATCATGGGCAGCACAATCTGCAGATAGGTGCGCCAGGTGGGGATGCCGTCGACGCGGGCGGCCTTCCAGATTTCCTCGTCAACCCCGCGCAGGCCCGCCAGCATCAGCACCATGACAAAGCCGGTGCCGTGCCAGGTGCCGGCGATCAGCAGTGCATAGAGCACCATGTCGGTATTGGTGATCCAGTCGAAGGTGAAATTGGTCCAGCCCAGGCCTCGCATGGTCGATTGCAGCCCGAGGGTTGGATTCATGATCCACTGCCAGACCAGGCCGGTGACGATGCCCGAAAGGGCGAATGGATAAAGAAAGATCGTGCGGAAGCCGCTTTCGAAGCGGATCTTCTGGTCCATCAGCACGGCCAGCAGGAAGCCGACCACCATGGTGAACACCAGCGAAAAGATGCCGTAAGTCAAAAGGTTGGTAGCCGAGATGCGCCAGCGCCGCGCCGAGAACAGGCGCTCGTACTGTTCCCAGCCGACAAATGCCCCATTGGGCAAGGAGCGGGAGTCGGTGAAGGAAAACCAGAGGCTCCACAGCGTACAGCCGATAAAGACCACCAGCACGATCACCACCATTGGCGTTGCGGCGACCTTGGCACTGAGATTGCGCACAAACAAATTGTGGAGGAGACCAGGTGGCCGGTCGGCTGTCACCGGCCGACCCAGAGCACCGGCGTGCTGAATGTCGGTCATTGCGCTTCCTTTTAGAGAAGAACGGGCAGCGGGCAGCCGCAAGCAGCCCCGGAGGTGGCAGATGGAGACCGCCGCGGGGCGGTCCCCTGGGCCAGAGCTGGCTTAGTCGGCCGCTTCGATGATCGAGGCGTATTCCTCGATGTAATCGTCAACCGAGTAGCTCTTGTCGGCGAAGAATTCCTGGTTGAGATCGTCCAGCTGTTGCTGGGTATCGCTCGAATTCAGGGTTTCGCCGGAAGGCAGCAGCCCTTCGGGGCTCTGGAGAATGGCAATGGCCTTCTGCATGCACGGATTGGCGGTGGACAGGTCGATATCGGTGCGGATGGGCATGGAGCCCTTTTTGAGATTGAACGCCACCTGAGCTTCCTTGCTGACCAGCAGCTTGGCCAGCGTGACCTGGGCATCCAGCACGTCCTGCGCAGTGCCTTCGGGCAGCTGCGGGAAGTAGAAGGCGTCGCCGCCCCCTTCGATACGCTGGGTCAGGCCCAGACCGGGAAGGCATTCATAGTCCTGGCCAGGAACAGCGCCGGCCACCTGCAGGTCGCCCTGGATCCAGTCGCCGTGGATGTTGCCGCCGGCTTCGCCAGCGATCAGCTGATTGGCGACGTCACCGAACTGGGGCACCACTTCCGCCGGATCCACCGCATCGCGAATGGTCGCCCAGGCTTCGGCAACCTTGCGGAACTCAGGGCTACGAACGGCTTCGCCGTCATGCTCGCCCCAGACCTTTTCGTATAGCTCAGGCCCACCAACATCGGCCAGCAGCACGCCCGGGATGCCGTTCAGCGGCCAACCGGCGGCTAGGCCGAAGGGAATGACGCCAGCTTCGCGCAGCTGGGGAATGGAGGCGGCGTATTCGTTCCAGTCCTTGGGAAGCGGCACGCCAGCGGTTTCATAGGCCTTGGTGCTCAGCCACAGCCAGTGCCAGGAATGGATATTGACGGGGACGCAATAAATCTTGCCTTCGTAGGTGCAGGCATCGAACAGCCCGGGATCGGCATAGAAGTCTTTCCAGCCCTCTTCCTCGGCTATCGAGGTCAGATCGCGAATCAAGCCGGCCTGGATGAGACCTTCGGCATCGCGGCCGGTGTTCATCTGGGTAGCGCCCATCGGATTGCCGCCGAGGATACGGCTGATGATTACCGGGTTGGCGCCCGTGCCGGAGCCAGCCAGCGCGCTATCGACCCATTTGTTGCCAGTTTCGTTGAACAGGCGGGCAAATTCGGCCACTGCCGCGGATTCGCCGCCAGAAGTCCACCAATGGGTGACTTCCAGATCCGCCGCCATTGCGGCAGTCGAGCTCATCAAGGCAGCCGCCATCGCGGCCGCCGCGGTAAACTTCTTCATATGCATATCCTCCCAAGGATCCCCTGGAGCGCACCGCTCCGCGAAGTGGCCAGCTACACCGTCGTCTTCTTTGCGATATGTCCGGTGGGCCGCGTTTAAATCGATTTCATCAAGTCTCAAGCAAGCTCTGCAATCGATTGCATGAGTTTCATACATGGATCTCACCCCTGTCAAGATGCAATCATCCAGCCAGGCAAACCCGGGGGAAACGGCCGCCTGATCGCGCGTTTTGCCCCACCGGCGCACCGACCGTTTGCAGGTCGTCCACAGCGTTCCGAAGCAGAAATTTGGCGTCATGAAACCCGCCCTGCCGGTGCCGAACGCAGCACTGGGCACCGTCACAGCGAAGTGGCGGGTTTTCTTCTCGCGCAAATCGGTTAAATGGAGAGCTTGGCCGAGGTCCCGTAGCTCAGCTGGATAGAGCAGCAGCCTTCTAAGCTGTTGGTCGCAGGTTCGAGTCCTGCCGGGATCGCCAAACATTTCAAGCACTTGAGCACGACGTTCGCTCTCTTTTTTTCTCTTGCAATCGTCATGGGTAA
>JAQGKH010000158.1 GCA_028290225.1 Devosia sp.
CCATGGAGCGTGTCGTTGCCGCCCAGACCCTGGAGCAGGTTCTTGCCGCTGTTGCCCTGGAGCACATTGTCGGCCTGATTGCCGATGGCATCGACATGGGCCGAGAAGGTGAGGGTCAGGTTCTCGATGCCGCTGTAGTTTCTGAGATCGCGGCTGATGGTCGAGGTGATGGTATCGACCCCGCCGGTGTCGGTGAGGGTGTCGTTGGTGGCGCCGGCCAGCACATAGGTATCGTTGCCGAGGCCTCCCTTGAGGATATCGGCTCCGGGGCCGCCATCGAGGATGTTGTCGCCGTCATTGCCAATGAGGACATTGGCCCATTTGTTGCCGGTGGCGTTGATATCAGCGGTACCCGTCAGCGTCAGGTTTTCGATGTCGGGATAATCGTTCAGGTCCCGCCCAATGGTGGAGATGATCGTATCGGTGCCGCCGGCATCGCGGATGGTGTCGAACCGGTCGGCCAGATCATAGATGTCGTTGCCGGCGCTGGGGGGCGGCGTTTCGGTAATGGTGGTGCCCGCGCCGGTGACCGCGGCGGTGCTGATCTGGCCGGTGGCAGTGGTCTGGGTCAGGGTAAAGTCGAAATTGTTGATGAGAAGGCTGCCCGAGCCGGAAAACACTTCCGAGCCCAGCTCGATCGAGGCCAGGTATTCGCTGGTGCTCATGATGCCCAGCTCAACCAGATAAGCCACGATGGCGCCGACGCGCAGCGTGCCCGAGAGGCAGTCGGCATCGGCGACCAGAGCGACATAGGTGCCGCTGCGATAGATATTGGCCGAGAAGGTGCCGTCGGTGTAGCGGCCCACCAGGCTGCCAAACGCATTGGCGCTGCCCTTGTGCACCCAGATCATCAGTTCGGTGGTGACATCGGCGGCGGTGCCATAGGGCTTGCCGGTGAACCAGATGTCATAGGCGACATTGAAGCCCGACAGATTGCCGGCAATGGCAACATCGTAGTCCACGTCGAAGGCCAGCATGTCGGCCACGCAGGCCGGGAACACCCCTGGCGTGACATTGGGATTGAAGCCGCCGCCATGGGGATTGTGGCCGAACGCCACTTCGGGATAGGCGAGCACCGAAGCATAGGGATTGGTGGTGAGCGGATAGGACCAGCTGAAAGCGGTGGCGCCGGTCAGGTCGGCTTTGCTGAAGGCGCTTTCCAGCAGGTAATCGGTGCCGTGCTTGAGCTGGGATGAGCCCCAGGTATTGTTGAGCACATACCAGCCATTGCCGTGATAGGCATTGGTGGGATTGCCCATATAGCTGCTGCCGGCGTCGCGCTCGACGCCTTGCAGGAAGTTAAAATCGGCGGCGCTGAGCGTGGCGCCGTCGATGTCGCGCATCACCAGGATTTCGCCATTGGCAAAGCTGATCTGCACGTCGCTGCCCACCTGCTGGGTGAGCGCCTGCAATGCGGCAAAGGAGCCAATACCATAGCCTTCAAGGCTGATGGCATCCCAGCCATGCTGGAAGCTGACCACGGCTTCCGAGCCGCTGCCGGCGACGATGCGGAACACATCGCCCCCCGCCCCGCCCACCAGCACGTCGTCACCCGCGGCTCCATACAAGGTGGCGGCAGTGGCACCGGCCTTGATGATGTTATCGAGATCGTTGCCGATGCCGACACTGGAGCCGGCGCCCTGGAGGAACAGGTTCTCGACATTGGCGGCGAGCGTGGTGCTGCCCCAAAGATTGGAGACGACTGTGTCGGTGCCACCCTCGGCGGCTTCGTCCACGACCGCCGAAGCACTGAAGAGATTGTAGACGTCGTCGCCGCCCAGGCCGCGCAGCGTTTCCTTGCCGCCGCCAAAGTACACATCATTGCCCTGGCTGCCGGTGCGCAGGCCATTGGCATCGGCGGCGCCGGGCCAGTTGTTGGCCGCGCCAGAAAGTTTGAGCTCGCGTCCGGTGGCGGTGCGGTACATCAGCAAGCTCCCGCCGAATGAGTGACGATGCACACCGGCAGTGCCGCGGATTGCGCATAAACCCTATCAGCAATCACCCGGGGACGGCTCAGGGGAGCCGTGCTAGCTTCCCCGCCGTGGCAGGCGCCGGCCCGGCGTGCCCGGGCTCTAAGCTGGATTGAGTGCTGGGTGAAAGACATAGAAGCCTCCGTGCTGGAGACATGAATAACAGGCATGTATGAGGCCTGCTTTCATTGGAGTACTCAAATTGTCAGCCGCATCTATACTGTTCATTATCCCTGATGGATTCAAAACGTGATGCATTGCTGTCGCCGCCCCTCCGCTCAGGAGCGAAAAAGCAGATCTGCCGCTGACTACGCGCTTATCCGTCCGTCTTTTCACGGGGGGCGCAGTGCCAGCTAAAGCGATGAAGTCGGGTGCGCCAGGCAAGGGTGGCGTGATGTTCCTCAGTGCGCATGACACGCGCGGGGGCACCACCAACTATATCGGGACGCTGCGCGACCACTTGGTGCGTCTTGGCCTGCCATGCCGGCGCGTGGCGCTCTACAAGGCCTTTATCTCCGAAACTCTTGCCTATGACGATGTGCTGCTGCCCCAGCAGAAGCTGTCGCTGCCACAATATCTCAGCGCCATGGTGAAGTTTATCGCCCATGTGCGGCGGGAGCGGCCCCAAGCCGTGCTGGCCGTGATGCCGCTGGCCGGCGTGGCCGCGGGCCTGGCTGGACTGGTGACCGGCACCCCGGCCATCAACACCCATCACAGCCCCTACGACAAGAATGGGCGGCTGGTGCGGCTGCTCGACAAGCTGGTGGGCACGCTGGGGGGCTATCGGCAGATCGTGTGCGTGTCGCAGGCGGTGGCCGACAGCTATGCGCGTCACCCCAAGGCGTATCGCGATCGCTTGCTGGTGATCCCCAATGGGGTGCCGCACATTGCCGCCAATGCCGACCGGGCCCAAACCTTCGCCAAGCTGGGGCTGCCGCCATCGCTGCCGGTGG
Source organism: Devosia sp. (assembly GCA_028290225.1). Lineage (GTDB taxonomy): Bacteria > Pseudomonadota > Alphaproteobacteria > Rhizobiales > Devosiaceae > Devosia. Next base: position 2,924 of record JAQGKH010000158.1, read on the forward strand.
TGTTCATGGCGGGCCGGCTGGCGCCGCAGAAAAACGTGCTCATTGCCGTGGAGGCCGTTGCCAAGGTCGAAGGCGTTGTTCTGGCCATGTCGGGCGATGGTCCCCTGCGCGGGGAACTGCTGGCGCTGGCTCAACAACGGGGCATCAGCGAGCGGGTGCATCTGCTGGGCCAGATCGACCGGCAGGACCTGGTGAACCTGATGTTCAGTTGCGACGCCTTCATGCAGATCAGCCGCTTCGAAGGGCAGAGCATGGCGTTGCTGGAAGCGGCTTATGCGGGTGCTGCCCCCATTGTCAGCAATATCCCTGTGCAGCGCGAAGTGATTACCACCCCTTCGGGACAGCTTGCCGGGATCGCTTGTGACCCACAGGACCCCGCCGATGTGGCCCGGGCCATCGCCGCTCTGGTGCTGGATCCACAGCACCGGGACCAGGTTCGCGCCAATCTGAAAGAACTGCGGCCGTTTGTGCGCACTGAAAGGCAGATGCTCGAGGATTACGAGCAACTGCTGCGCCCGCTGGTGGCCGGCGCGGAGGGGGCGGCCGGCATGGCGAGCCGGTCAGCGGCATGAGCGGGGCTGGGACGCGCAAGACGCTGCTGGCGGTGTCATCGGGTGGCGGCCACTGGGAACAGCTGCAGCTGCTGCGGGAGGGTTTTGCTCCATTCCACGTCATTTACGCCAGCACCATTGCCGGCATTGGCCGGGCGAGCGGGGTCGAGAGCCTGCAACTGCCCGATGTGAACCGCAACCAGCCCCTGCGCGCCCTCGGGGCGTTCTGGAAAGCGCTGTTGCTGGTGCGCAAGGTCAAGCCCGAAGTCGTGGTCAGCACCGGGGCGGCGCCGGGCCTGCTGGTGCTGCTTGCCGGGCGGCTGCTGGGCGCCCGGACCGTGTGGATCGACAGCGTCGCCAATGCCGAACAATTGTCGATGAGCGGCAAGCTGGCGCGGTTGTTCGTTGATCTGCATTGCACGCAATGGGAACATCTGGCCGACGGCACCCGCACTCGATTTCTGGGGCGGGTGCTATGATCCTCGTGACCGTTGGCACGCAATTGCCGTTCGATCGATTGATCGCCGCCATGGACGCGCTGGCCCCGCGCCTCGGAGAGCCGGTGTTCGCGCAGGTTGGACTCTCCCCTTATCAGCCCAAGAACATCGAATGGGCGCGTAACCTGGCGCCCGCGGAATTTGCCGAACGATTTGCCCAGGCCAGCACCATTGTCGCCCATGCGGGGATCGGCACCGTGCTGACGGCGCAGCGCTGGCGCAAGCCGATCATCCTGGTGCCGCGTCGGGCAAGCCTGGGCGAGCATCGCAACGAGCACCAGCTGGCCACTTGCGCGCAGCTCAAGGGCAAGCGCGGCATCTATGTGGCCGAGGAGGTCAGCGAATTGGAGGACCTGCTCAACCGACCCCTGCTGTCGGCCAGCGCCGAGGACGACCAGGGCAGCCGACAGCAATTCACCGCGGCGCTAAGCGCGCAATTGAGCAAGTGGAGCCGTGATTGACCGTGTTGAAGGGTGGCGGGGGACTGGTTTGAACAGGCTGGCCGGAATTCAATGGGGCCGCGGGGCCGCGGCGATGCTGGTGGTGTTGTGCCACGCCGTTGCCCACCCGTTTGCCGCCGCTCCCGACATCGCCCACCTGATGGGCCGGGTCGGGGTGACGCTGTTTTTCGTGATCAGCGGCTTTATCATGGTGGCGACCACCAGCCGAGGCGATGGGCGGTTCGATCCGTTGCTGTTCATGCGCAAGCGCATCACCCGGGTCGTGCCCCTGTATTATACCGTGACCTTGCTGGTGCTGTTCCTGACACTGGTAACACCGGCCATTTTCAAGAGCACGCCGTTCGACCTCAAGCATGTGGTCACCTCGTTGCTGTTTATTCCCAGCTACACGCCCGATACCGGCGAGATCGAGCCGTTCTACAAGCTGGGGTGGACGCTCAACTACGAGATGTTCTTTTACGTGGTGTTCGCATCATTGTTCTGGATGCGAACGCGGGCGCGCACCATCACCATCGTCGTGCTGTTTAGCGCGCTGTTCCTCCTAGGGCTGGTGGTGCGGTTCGAGAACCCGGCCTGGACGCTGTATACGCGCACCGATGTGCTGGCTTTTGCGGCGGGTGCGGTGGTCGGGACGGTCAAGCCGGCGGGGGGCTGGCGCATGCCGGCTCCGGTGCAGGTGGCTATTCTGGCGGGCGCTGTGCTTGGGCTGGTGCTGCTGGCCTGGGGGTATGGCCCTATTCGCACCAGTGCCCTGGCGCAGATCGCCGCCACCGCCATCTGCACCGCGATCGTGGCGGTGCTGGCCTGCCACGGACAAGAGCGGCCGGGGCCGGTGGCGGGCATTGCCACCTTGCTGGGCAATGCGTCCTACGCGATCTACCTGTTCCACATGTTTGCCGTGGGCGGCACCTGGTGGCTGGTGGGCCGGGTGATCGGGCGGGTGGATGGACCCACTTATGCCCTGGTGGTGACCACGGCATCAGTGGGTGCCGTCGTGCTGGGGATTGGCGCCTATCGGTATCTTGAAGGGCCGATGGCACGGGCCGTCCATGTGCGGCCAGCCGTGGCATAAGGGACTGCGGTGGGCTGGCGCGAGGCGGCGGGCGCGCTTTCGCGCACCAGCTTGGCGGTGAGCGCCACCGCCACCAGAAACATCACCCAGACCACCAGATCGCGCGCCAGGATGCTGGATTCCGACAGGTTGTGGCCGGCGCTGAACACCAGCATGGCCAAAAGCAGCGCGCCGCGGCGGGCCGGGATGTTGCGGGCGCGGGTAAGGCGCCACAACGGGGCGAGGATCAGGGCGATCACCGCAAGCACGAGGCCGGGGGCGCCGATCTGCACCAGCACGTCGAGATAGCCGTTGTGGCCGCTCAACAGGTTGGCGACCCAGGAACTGCCCAGATCGAGGATCGGACTTTGGGCGCCGATATCCCAGAACGAGCCATAGCCGCTGCCCAGCCAGATGTGGTTGGAGGCATAGCTGAGAAGAGCCGGCCAGATCTCGGCGCGGCCGGTGAGCGCATCGGGCTGAGCGAGGAGATTGTCGAGGTAGTCGGCGATTTCGGTGCCGAACAGCGCCCAGCCGGCAAGCACCAGCACCATTGTTGCCGGCAGCATGAGACGGCGCAGACGCGGGGACAGCAGGAGGTAGATACTGGCGCAGACAAGGGCGAGGGCCAGCATGGCCATGGAGGTCTTGGATTGCGTGCGCCACAGGAAATAGGCAGCAGCGAGCAGCGCGCCCCAGTGCAGCAGCACCGGCAGGCGGCGGGGCCCCCAGAGCAGCACCAGCACGGTGATCGCCGCAATGGCGCCCGCGACATTCTTGTGGAGGGTGGCGCCGCGCCAGTTGCCGACCAGGGCCAGATCGGTGGACTCCCCCGGCAGGTGCAGGGCGCCGGGACTGACTACGATGGCGAGGTAGTTGACCACCAGCGCCACGAGGAGAAGACGGCTGAGGGCAAGGAAGGCGCGGTCGGTGCCAGCGCGCTCGATGGATGCAAACACCACGGCGGCGATCATGCTGGTCAGCACCGCGCGGCGGAAGGCGATAGACGGCTCGATGGCCCAAAGCAGGCTGAGCCAGCACCAGCCGAAGAGGCACAGTATGGTGACGGGTACGGCGGGAAGCCAGTTGCCGCGCCGGACCACCAGCATGGTGACGCCGAACACCAGCACATAGCTGAGCTGGCGGATGGGATCGCCTTCGCCACCCCCTGTTGTCTCCAACAACGCAGAATTGCGGATGGGTTGAAGCCCTATGCAGACGAGAAACAGCAGCGTAAAAAGGCACCACGCTGCGTAGGACGCGGTGCGGTTTGGCTGCTGTGCTGCGGTGATCGGGGCGGGCTGAACTGACAAGGCCGTGCATTGTTGGGCCGGAACGCCCGGGTTGATCCGTTTGGGATTGTGCCAGTCCCGGGAGTAAGCAGCAACGTGAATCAACCGATGGCGCAAACTGGAGCACCGGCTCGTAGCGGCAAGCGGCGAATTTTTTCTTACGGGCTGGCGGCCGCCGGCTCGATCGCGTCGGCCGGAGCGCAGTTCCTCTTATCGTTCCAGCTGCTGCATGCGGTGGATCCGGGGCAGTTCGGCGGCTTTGCGTTTCTGTTGCTGTGCTCGCAATTGAGCCTTGGCGTTTCGGGCGCACTGCTCTGCGCCCCCTACCCTGTCCTGCTGCAAAAACATGCGCTCGACCCCAAGCCGATCGTGACGGCCCTGTTCAGCGCCAATCTGGCGCTGGCCATTGGCACGGGG
>JAQGKH010000160.1 GCA_028290225.1 Devosia sp.
TAATTGAACGGCGCGAAGAACTCCCCCAGCTTGGGCATGCGTCCGGCTTCGGCGATCATGCGCGATTCAGGGCCCGAGACATTGGCGGGCTTGAGCACGCGGTTAAGCATGTAGATCATCAGCGCCGAAGCGATGAAATTGAACATGATGGTGGTGATCACCACATGGCTGCCGCGCCTGGCCTGCAGATAGCCGGGAATAAAGGCCCAGATGCCGCCAAACAGCGCCGCCGCCAGCATGGCAACGGGCGCCACGATCAGCCAATGGGTGGTGTCCAGCGCGGTAGCAGCCAGGATCACGCCCAGGCCGGCCACATAAGCCTGGCCATTGGCGCCGATGTTGAACAAGCCGCCATGCGCCGCCAAGGCTACCGCCAGCCCCGCGAAGATGAAGTTGGTGGTGTAGTAGAGCGTATAGCCGATATTGTAGCCGTTGCCGAAGGCCCCGGTGACAATGGCGCTCAGCGCCACCAACGGGTTCTGCCCGATCAGCAGCAGCACGATGCCCGAAACGATGAAGGCCAGCAGCAGGTTAAGCACCGGCAGCAGGGCGATGTCGGCCCAGCGCGGCAATGGTCGAAGCGCACTCATTGGGCCGCCTTTGTGTCAGTGACGCCGGCCATCATGAGGCCCAGTTCCCCTTCGGTCGCAGTGGCAGGATCGGCTTCGCCCACGATCTGGCCATCGAACATCACGAGGATGCGGTCGGCAAGGGAGCGGATTTCGTCCAGTTCCACGGACACCAGCAGGATGGCCTTGCCGGCGTCGCGCATCTTGATGATCTGGTTGTGGATGAACTCGATGGCGCCGATATCGACGCCGCGCGTGGGCTGGCCGACCACGAGCACATCGGGATTGCGCTCCATTTCGCGTGCCAGCACGATCTTTTGCTGGTTGCCGCCGGAAAACAGCGCCGATTTGAGGTTGATGTCGGCCGGACGCACGTCGAAGGTCACCATGCGCTCGGCCGCTTCGCGCTTGGCGGCGGCAATATCGAGGAAGGGGCCGCTGCCATAGGCAGGGCTGTTCTGGTAGCCCAGAATGGCGTTTTCCCATTCCGCAAAGCTGGTGACGAGGCCCATGCGCTGGCGGTCTTCAGGCACATGGGCAAGGCCCGCCTCGCGGGCGCGGGCGGCGCCGTCATCACCTTGCAGCGAGAGCGGCTGGCCGTTGAGGATCACCTGCCCGGCGCGCTGGTCGCGCATGCCGGTGACGGCTTCGAGCAGCTCGGACTGGCCATTGCCCGAGACGCCCGCAATGCCGACGATCTCGCCGGCGCGCACGGAAAAGCTGACATCCTTGACCCGGACGATACCCAGATCATCGGCCACGACGAGGTTTTGCACCTCCAGCATGGTCTTGCCCGGAGTGGCGGCGCCCTTTTCGATGCGCAGCAGCACGCGGCGGCCGACCATCAGCTCGGCGAGCTGTTCGGGAGAGGTTTGGCGCGTGGGGAGCGTTGCCACCATTTCGCCGCCCCGCATCACCGAGACATTATCGGTGATGGCCATGATCTCGCGCAGCTTGTGGGTGATGATAATCACCGTCTTGCCCTGGGCGCGCAGGGTTTGCAGCACCCGGAACAGGTCGTCGGCTTCCTTGGGGGTCAGAACGCCGGTGGGTTCATCCAGGATCAGCGTATCGGCGCCGCGATACAGGGCTTTGAGGATCTCGACGCGCTGCTGCTGGCCGACGGAGATGTCCTCGATCACGGCATCAGGATCGACCTCAAGGTCGTATTCGCGCTCCAGCCGCGCCAGTTCCTTGCGGGCGCGGTCGAGGCTGGGGCGCAGCCACCCGGAGTCTTCGGCGCCGAGCACGACATTTTCGAGCACCGTGAAATTTTCAACCAGCATGAAGTGCTGGTGCACCATGCCGATGCCGAGCTTGAGGGCATGGCGGCTGTCGGTGATAGCATGGACCTCGCCACCAACCCGGATGGTGCCGCTGTCGGCGGTGTAGAAGCCATAAAGAATGGACATCAGCGTCGATTTGCCGGCGCCGTTTTCCCCCACAATGCCGTGGATGGTGCCGCGCGCCACCTTGAGGTCAATGTCCTTGTTGGCATGCACGGGACCAAAGCGCTTGTTGATCCTTTCAAGCTCGATGGCCCAGCCCGTGGCCGGAGAAGGTGCAGCGGCCATTGCGGGCCGCTGCGGGATGGTGGGGTCGGTACCGTTCATCAAAACCCGGACTTAGAGGGGGCAGGTGTTATCGGTGGTGTAGTCATGCACCTTGATTTCACCGGCAACGAGCTTGGCCTTGAGATCGTCGAGCGCCGCCTGGTCTTCAGGGGTGATCAGGCTCTGGTTGTTCTCGTCGACGGCATAATCGACGAAATCGCCCTCGAGCCCCAGCACGGTCAGGCCGGGCTTGAAGGTGGCATCGTCGCCGCCATTGGTGAAGGCCTCGATCACCGCGTTATCGACGCGCTTGAGCATGGAGGTCAGCACCGAGCCGGGATGCAGGTAGTTCTGGTTGCTGTCGACACCGATCGAGTACTTGCCCTGATCGGCCATGGTCTGCAGCACGCCCAGGCCCGAACCGCCGGCAGCGGCGAAGATCACATCGGCGCCGGCATCGGAAGCGGCAGTCGCCAGTTCACCGGCGGTGACAGGATCGTTCCAGGCGGCGGGGGTGGTGCCGGTGTAGTTCTCGATCAGCTTGATGTCGGGGTTCACCGACCTGGCGCCCTGGGCATAGCCGCAATAGAACTTGTGGATCAGCGGCACGTCCATGCCGCCCACAAAACCAACCGTGCCGGTTTGGGACTTCATGGCAGCGAGCGCGCCCACTAGGAACGAGCCGGTATGCTCGTCGAACAGGATCGACTGCACATTGGGCGCATCCACCACGGCGTCGATCACGACGAAATTGGTGTCGGGAAACTCGGCGGCGAGCGAAGCAAGGACCGATTCCCACATGAAGCTCATCACCACGATCGGGTTGGCACCCTGGCTGGCAAAGCGACGAAGGGCCTGCTCGCGCTGCGCATCGTTCTGCAGCTCGATTTCCATGTAGTTGCCGCCCGTCTCGGCCTTCCACTTCTCGGCGCCGTTATAGGCGGCCTCGTTGAAGGATTTGTCGAACTTGCCGCCCAGATCATAGATCAGGGCCGGATCGGCAAGAACGGCACCGGAAAGCACGGCGCTCAGCGCAACGCCGCCAACCAGCGCCTTGATGTAGTTTGCGATTTTCATTGAGGTCGTCTCCCTGTCTCGCACTGGAGCGTTGGCGCCATATCCAACGGTGAACTCTCCGGCGCTCTGGCTGGGATACAATCGTGCAATCCCCTTGGCCGCAAGCAAAAAAGCTGCGGTTCAGGGTTCTGAACAATCTTTGGGCACAGCGGCGCCGCAGCGGGTCGGAATCGCGCCGCCAACAGGGTCAGCCAGGCGGCGGCAAGGGCGTAACCTTCGCCCCCATGGCAGTGCCGAAGCGAGTGAAAAAGCCGTCGATCACCTTTTGGGCGGAGTTGCCGATGATGGCCTTGCCCAGGCGCATCAGCTGGCCCGAAGCGCCGCCGGCGGCGGTAAAGGTCAGTTCGGTATCGGTGCCGCGATCCTGTAGCATGATATCGGCAGAGCCTTCGGCCAGGCCCAGCAAGCCCCCCTTGCCCGTGCCGGTCAGGGTATAGCGTTCGGCCGCCACGATGTTGGAGAGGTTGAGACCGCCCTTGAACACCGGCTGGGCCACGCCGAGATTGACCTTGATCTCGAGGTCGAGCGTGGTGGGGCCGGACCATTCGATGCGGTGACACCCGGGAATCGCTGCCTTGAGCACCGCAGCGTCATTGAGGGCTAGCCACACGGTCGGTCGGGGCGCAGCGATGAGATAGCGGCCGCCGAATTCCATCAGGACCTACCTTCGGCCGCAAGGGCGGCGCCAGTTGTTGTGTGACTAAAATACCGTGCTGCACGAAGACCTTGCACTGGTTTGGCCCCTCCCCTTTACGTGCGGCTTTTTCGCACCAATATGGTCTAAATAGTTGGCCGGCGGAGCAGTTGCAATTGTCACGCGTTGGGTCAGCAGCAATCTATAGCGCAGCAGGGCGGCCTCGCCGGTGCAGCGCATCTTGAGGAGCGACCTATGGCCAGCCAAGTCACCACTGCAACGCCCACCACCTCATCGGCAGTTTCGGCCGTGGCCGAGCAGCCGCTGCAGTATCTCGACAAGGCGGTCAATGCCATCCGCAATCTGGGAATCTGGCCCGAGCAGCAGGGCGAGCAGCCGATCACCGGCCTGTTGCAACAGATCACCGAACTGGATGAAACCCGGGTGATCCTGATCGGGCGCACGCTGTCGCAGGCCAGCGCCTTCAATGAAGTGGTGCGCGAACAGGTTGCGGCCATGAAGATCGGCGAGCGCTACGAGGACATCACCAAGGGCTTCGATTCCATCCGCGACGACGCCAAGGGCATGGTCGACCAACTGGCCGACAACAAGATCAATTTGGTCGAGCGCGTCAGCAATGTGTGGATGAAGGTGAGCCGCGGCGATATTGCCTCGCGCTTCAATTCCATCCGCGACACCTATCTGGCGGTTACCGCCGACACCAAGGACCAGATCGACCGCGAGCACATCATCCTCGAGGCGTATCGCGATTTCCGCGGGGCACTCAAGCAGGCCGAAGTTATGGCGCTCGAGGTGCTGGCTACGGCCGAAGCGCGGCTGGAGGAGAAAAAGAACATCCTCCAGGCCAGCTCGGAAACCCTTGCGGCCTTTGCCGGCACTGTTCCAGCCGATCGGGCGCGCCTCGAAATGGAGCGCGACGAACGGTTGCGCGAGATGCAGAACGAGGAGCGGCGCTACCAGATCGCCAAGGACCTCTCGGACAATCTGACCATCTCCTACAACACCTCCGAAGTGGTGATGGCACGGCTGATGCAGACCACCAATGCCAAGGAGCGGGTGTATCAGCAGTCGATCTCGTTCTTTTCCACCAACGAAACGGTGCTGACGGCGCTGTCGGCTTCATTCACGGGCATGTTCGGTCTCAACGAATCCACCGCGACGCTCAATGCCATGAAGGAGGGGATGAGCAAGAGCCTCGAAACCCTGTCCGAGATCGGCGATCGGGTGGGCGAGGAAGCGGTGCGCGCGGGCTATGGCCCCACGGTGCGGGCCGATGCGGTCAAGAAGCTCGTCGACAGCGTGATCAACTTCCAGGAAAAGTCGCGCACCATCATCAACGAGATGCGGGTGGCCTCGACCAAGAACTCGGCCGAAATCCGCGACGCGGTGGAAGACGGCAAGCGGCGCCTCGCGACCCTGGCGGCCGAAGGCAATGCACTGCTGCTTGAAACCGGCCGCTGAGTGAGGCGAGCGCGAATGCAGGCCCGATCATGAGCATTGTTGGGGCAACGGCCCCTGCCCCGCTCGATGAAGTGATGCTGGCGATGGACGTGGTGGACACGCTCCGTCACCGGCAGGATCTGGCCGTGCGGGAACTGGAAGGCGTTACGCGCGAACAGCAGCTGATCGACAAGCTGCGCGAGATCTACCGCCATCAGGGCATCGAAGTGCCCGACCACATCCTCAAGGAAGGGGTGGCGGCGCTGGCGGAAAGCCGGTTCGTTTACGATCCACCCAAACCGGGCCTGGGCACCACGCTGGCGCGCCTTTATGTGAGCCGCAAGAGCTGGGGCAAGCCGCTCGGGGCGCTGCTGGTGGCGATCCTCGTGGTGGCGATCGGCTATTTCGGGGCGTGGCGGCCGTACCAGTCCAGCCAGGCCGAACAGGCCCGGGTGGAGCTGAGCGAAGGCCTGCCCGCCCAAATGGATGTGCTGTACCAGACCATTTTCGAGGAAACCAAGGTGCAGCAGGCGGTGATGGACGCCGAGGCGCTCCGCACGCGCGGCAAGACGATGGCCGCCGAAGGTGACCGGGCGGGGGCCGAAGACGCGGTGGCGCGCCTCACCGCATTGCGCGACCTGTTGCGCCAGCAATATACGCTGCGGGTGGTCAACCGCCCCGATCAGCAATCCGGGTTCTGGACCTTTCCCGAAAGCAACACCGCCGCCACCAATTATTATATCGTGGTGGAAGCGCTGGATGTGGATGGCAAGGCGCTGTCCCTGCCCGTGCTCAACGAGGAAACCGGGACCACCGAAACCGTTCCGGTCTGGGCGCTCCGGGTGCCCGAAGCTGTTTACAACGCCGTGGCTGCCGACAAGCGCGACAATGGCATCATCGAAGCCAATGAGGTGGGCCGCAAGTCGGATGGCTTCATGCAGGTTGAATATAATGTGCCGGTTCTCGGCGGGGCGCTGACGCGGTGGTAGAACAATGAGCATCCGCGGCCCCCAGGCGCTGGCGAGCCTTGACGAGGCGATGCGCGACATCCGGCGCGAAGAGGACGAGATCTCGCGCCGCATCGCCCGTTCGGCCGAACGGCTGAGCAAGATGAGGGAAAGCGAAGCGGAGCTGTTCCGGCAGCTGGCGCAGCTGCGGCTCGATCCGGGCGTGCAGGGTGAACTCGATGGGCGCATCTCGCTGGCCGAAAGCAAGGCGCGCGACATGCTCAAGGATCATGCGCGGCACCTGAGCGCAGCCGAACAGGGGTTGGCGGCGGCCGATGCGGAGCTGGCCGAGCTGACCGGGCAGCGTGCTGCGGCACTGGCCGAACTGGAAGCACGCCAAGGCGAGCTCAAGGCCCTGGGCGGTCGGCTCCAATCGGAGATCAGCCAGGATCCGCAATGGGCCGCCAAGCAGCGCGAAGCGGTGGAGGCGGCCGATATCGCCGCCCAATCGATGCGCAAAACCGAGCAGGCGGAAACCGACCAGGCACAAAAGGGGCGCCCGTATCGAGACGATCCGTTGTTCATGTATCTGTGGGACAATGGCTACGGCACCAGCCGTTATCGCGCCAATAACCTGGTGCGCCTCCTGGATGGCTGGGTCGCCGGCATCGTGGGCTTCGCCAAGGCGCGGCCGAATTTCGCCATGCTCAATGAATTGCCGATGCGGCTGCGTGAGCATGCGGAACGCCAGATCGCCAATGCGGAAGCGGCGCAGGCCGAACTTGACCGCCTGGAACAGAGCACCATCGACGAAGCGGGCGGCAAGCCGTTGCGCGAGGCCCTTGAGGCCATGCAGGCCCGCATCGAGGCTATCGACGGGCAGATCGTGGCGGCCGAGGACCGGCGCGACGAGGCGGCCCAGGCGCTGAGCGCCATGGCGCAGGGGCGCGATCCATCCTTTGCCGAAGCGCTCGATACGCTCGCAACCGAACTGGGGCGCGAGGATATCCAGACGCTGCTTGCCGAAGCGCGACTGACCCGCACCGGCCGGGACGACACCATCGTGGCCCAGATCGACGATGCGCGGGCCCGCATCAAGGAAGAAGACGCCGAGGTGCGCGAGCAGAAGGGCCGGCTCAAGACCCTAGCCGCCCGGCGCCGCGAGCTCGAAGACATCCAGTGGGAATTCAAGAAGCAGCGGTTCGACGATCCCCGTTCCAGCTTCGGGGAAGAGCGGCTGGTCGGCGACCTGCTCAACGACTTCCTGCGCGGGGGCATTTCGGCGGCCTCCTACTGGGAGCATTGGCGGCGCTCGCAGAACTGGAGCGCCGGCACTTCCGACTGGGGCGGCGGCTTCGGCCTGCCCAATAACGGGCGCAGCGCCAATCCCTGGCCCGATGGTGGCGGCGGGTTCCAATGGCCCGAAGGCAGCTTTGGCGGTGGGAGCGGCGGCCGCAACAGGGGCGGATTTGGCGGCGGTCTGGGCGGTGGCTCAGGGCGGAGCGGCGGCGGGGGTGGCTTTTCGCGCCCCCGGACCGGCTCGAGCGGCACGCGCAAGCAAGGCGGCTTCAAGACCGGCGGCGGGTTCTAGGGGTTCCCACGCTCCCGCCGCCCCGCTCCTGCTCAGGCTGGGTTGATGAACTCGAACACCGCAGCTGCGTTGCCATGGTGCTCGGCAAACCGCTGGCGATGCACGCGCTGCACCAGCACTTCACCGTGCTCAGGTACCGTCGCCAGCAACTGCATGGTCTCGTTAATATAGTCATCGAGCGGCATGGCGTTGGGATCGCTGGCCTGCCGTTCGCCCTGCAACATCGTTTGCACATAAGGCGGGGCGATCTCAATCACCTCGACATTGGTGTTGCGCAGCTGATAGCGCAGCGATTGCGTATAGCTGTGAATAGCCGCCTTAGTGGCGCTATAGGTCGGGGTCGAGGCCTTGGGCACAAAGGCCAGGCCCGACGAGACGGTCAGCACCGAAGCGCGCGGCTGAGCCAGCAGATGCGGCAGCAAGGCCGCAGTGAGCCGGATCGGGCCCAGCAGGTTGGTTGCCACCGTAGCTTCGGCGTCAGCCAGGAAATCGCCAGCCACCAGGTCTTCGTCCAGCATGATGCCGGCATTGTTGATGACAGCGTTGAGCGCAGGGTAAGCCGCGATCACCTGCCCGGCAAAGTGGTTGATCGCCTCGGCGCTGGCGATGTCGAGCTCAAAGGCCGACATGCCCGGATTGGCTGCGACCACCGCATCAAGCGCCGCCTGCCGCCGTCCGCTGATGATCACCTGGTTGCCGGCCCGGTGAAACGCTTCGGCCAGACCCCGACCGATGCCCGAGCCGCCGCCGGTGATGAGGATGGTGTTGCCCGTGGTCTGCATGAAATTCTCCTTGGCTTGCAAGGCCCAGACATAGGCCCCATACTCTCCGTTGGTAAGTAGGCTCCGCATGGGTCCATACGCACCCCTAGGAGAGTGTCGATTGCAGCAAGATGTGCCAGTCCCGCCCATTTACGAGTGGAGCAACCGTGCCGGCGGGAAGCCGCTTGATCCCCAGCTTGATGGGCTGGTGCGGGACATCATCGGCAAGGTTGCGGATAAGTGGACCATGCTGATCCTTGAAGCGCTCAATGATCACGGCACGCTGCGCTTCACCGATGTGGGACGCAAGGTGGGCGAGATCAGCCAGAAGATGTTGACCAAGACCTTGCGGCAGATGGAAGCCGATGGCTTGGTGCACCGGACTGTGCATCCGGTGATCCCGCCCCATGTGGATTACAGCCTTACCCCGATGGGCCGGAGCCTGGGCGGGGCATTCTGCGGTGTCTGGCTCTGGGTGGAAGAACACCATGCCGCCATTGAGGCCAGCCGCAAGGCATTCGCTCAGCGGAACGGCGCCGCTTAATTGGTGGTGGGCGTTGCCATCAGTTCCCAGACATTGCCTTCGCTGTCGGCAAAGTAGGCCGAATAGCCCCATTCCGATTGGGTGCCCGGGTTGATGATCGAGCCCCCCGCGACCAACACCTGGTCGAGAATGGCATCGACCTCGGCGGCGTCGCCCGCGCGGTGGCTGAGCACGAAGCCGGGCGAGCCGGCCACAACTTCGGTGGCGCCGGCGGTGTCGGCGATCTGGGCGCGCGGGAACAGCACAAAGCTCAGCCGCTCGTCGAGGAAAAAGGCCACATGGTCGTCCCCTGCCCCGATCTGGTCGTCGCCGAGCTCGAACAGGGTGCGGTAAAAGGCAAAGGCGCGCTCCAGATTGTCGACGCCCACGGTGATGATGCTGATGGATGGCTTCATGGCCGGGTGGCTTTCTGGGCTGGCTGGGTAAAGGAAAGACGGATCACTCGTAATAGACGCTGATCCGCTGTCCGCCAATTTCATGGACCTTGATGTCCATTTCATAAATGGTCGAGAGCACTTCGGGGCGGATCATCTGGTCGGCGGGGCCTTGGGCGGCGACCTTGCCGTGCTTCATGGCGATGATAAAGTCGGAATACCACGACGCAAAATTGATGTCGTGCAGCACCAGCACGACCGTCTTGCCCAACTCGTTGGCAGCCTTGCGCAAGAGCTTCATCATGCCCATGGCGTGCTTCATGTCGAGATTGTTCAGGGGCTCGTCGAGCAGCACATAGTCAGTGTCCTGGCACAGAACCATGGCCACAAAGGCGCGCTGGCGCTGGCCGCCCGAAAGCTCGTCGAGGAAACGATCCGATAGCTCAACGAGGTTGAGGTAGCCAATGGCGCGGTCGATATGGCCTTCGTCCTCGCGCGTCAGCCGGCCGCGCGAATACGGAAAGCGCCCGAAGGAGACGAGGTCGCGCACGGTGAGGCGCGCGGTCATGTGGTTGTCCTGGCGCAGAATGGACAGGCGCTTGGCGAGCACCTCGCTGCCGGTCTTGCTGACATCGAGCCCATCAACGGTGACGGTGCCCTTGTCCATGCTCATCAGGCGGCTGACCATGGACAGGAGGGTCGACTTGCCCGCCCCGTTCGGCCCGATGATCGAGGTGACCCCGCCGGCAGGAATGGACAGCGTCACGCCATCCACCACACAGCTGGCACCATAGTTCTTGGTGATGTCGGTGGTGATGATCATCGCGCGGTTCTCCGCAGCACAAGAAAGATAAAGACGATACCGCCCAGGAATTCGATGATGATCGAAAGCGCCGTATCGAAGGCGAAGATGCGCTCCAGCGCGGTTTGGCCCCCAACAAGGCAGATAATCGCCAGGAGCACTGCCGCGGGCAGCACATATTTATGCTTGCTGGTGCCCACCAGCGCATGGGCAAGGCTGGCGACCAGCAGCCCGAAAAAGGTCACCGGGCCCACCAGGGCGGTGGAAACGGCCACCAGCACCGAGACCATGATCAACATCAGCGTGATGGTGCGCTTGTAATTCACCCCCAGATTGATGGCGTTGGCGCGCCCGAGGGTGAGCACATCCATCACATTGACCATGCGCACAATGCCGAAGGAGACCAGGGCCAGCACCGCATAGGCGAACCACAGATGCTCGGTATCGACGCGCGAGAAGCTGGCGAAGAAGCTGTCCTGCAGCACGTTGAAGGCGTTGGGATCCATCAGGCGCTGCATGAAGCTGACAATGCTGCGGAACATGATGCCAAAGACGATGCCCACGAGCACCAGTAGATGCAGGCTGCGCTCCTGCCACACGAACAGCCAGGAAAACAGCGCGCTGGCAAAACCGATCATCACCACCATTTCGAGCAGGAAATGCAGGTCGGCATTGATGCTGATCAGGCTGCCGATGCCGAAAAAGAACACGAGTGAGGTTTGAAGCAGCACGTAAAGGGAATCGAAGCCCATTATGGAGGGGGTAAGGATGCGGTTGTTGGTGGCCGTCTGGAACATGACGGTAGAAACGGCCACCGAATAGCCCACCAGGATCAGGCCCAGCAGCTTGCGGCCGCGGAAGGGCAGCACGAAGCTCCAGCTGCCCTTGGCCCCCAGGGTCATGAAGCAGATGATGGAAACCAGGGCGAGTGCCGACAGGATCAGCAGCACCAGCACGGGGCGCGACCAGGCGCGGCGGCGCAGGCCGATCAAGGGGCTCGCCATGGCGGAAAGTTCAGGCGGCACTGCGGCGGGTCCTTAACAGAAGATAGAGGAAAACGGCGCTGCCGATGACGCCGACAACGACGCCGATGGGGATCTCGTAAGGGGCGCGGATCACCCGGCCCAGGATATCGCAGGCGACCACGAAGGCGGCACCCGACACTGCCACCCAAGGCACGGTGCGCCGCATGTTGTCGCCCACCAGCAAGCTGATGACATTGGGCACGACGAGGCCAAGGAACGGGATGATGCCGACCGACACCAGCACGACGG
>JAQGKH010000208.1 GCA_028290225.1 Devosia sp.
TCAGCAGCATCAGGCGATCGCCGGCCCGATAAAGATGGTTGACCTGGCGCGTCACAGCGGAAGGAAGCCGGCGCGCCATTGGCGCTACATTATCGACCGCCACGGGCTTTTGCGCCACGGCGACGGCGTTACGGCTGCGTTTCATCGGTACCGCAATACTTTTGATGTTGACCGACAAACGAGCACTCCGAGCCTGGGCATTGCAGATGCAAATAAGCACACACCGGGGGGCGCCAGGCGGCACACCCCGGTGGTAAGCGACTAAGCTTAGCTCAGCAGCGACAGATTGGCAGCCGAAACCTTGCCGTCACGGCCGGTTTCCAGTTCGTAGGAGACCTTGTCGTTCTCATACAGGCCCTGCAGGCCCGAACGCTCGACGGCCGAGATGTGGACAAACGCGTCCTTGCTGCCATCTTCTGGCGAAATAAAGCCAAAACCCTTGGTGCTGTTGAAGAATTTTACGGTACCATTGATGGTTGCCATGATGAAGTCCTTGAAAGCCCGAAGCAAATGCAAGCGAGCGCTCCCCTGAGCGACATGCTGCAGGGGTGGTAACGTTCGCAAGAAAGAGAAGGGAGCCAGGGCCCGGAGAACCGGAAGATCAGGCAGCCGACGATGGCTGGAAACGTGTAAGCACTTTATGACAGCCAATGATGTTCAAAGCAAGGCCGATCAACATTCATCCGTTCGCGTCGACATTTACCGGAAATTTTCCCCAGCCCCGCGCTCTTGCGGCAATCGGCGCGGCTGATCGTGGTGAAATCGTCGTCGGCAACGGGGTCGATCTGATGCCCTTGCGCATCGAGGACGGCATCCCCATCGTCCTGGCCGCCCGGCGCGAAGGGCTCCGTATCATATGACCGGCACGTTCGTCGCGGTGGTCGGGCCGAGCGGGGCGGGCAAGGACAGTTTGATCCGCTTCGCCCAGGAACACCTGGGTGACCAGATCTGCTTGGTGCGCCGGGTCGTTACCCGCAGCGCCGATGGCAATGCCGAGGATCACGATACGCTGGACCCCGAAGGTTTTCTCGCGGCCGAAGCGCAGGGCGCCTTCGCGCTGAGCTGGGCCGCGCATGGTCTGCGCTATGGCCTGCCCATCACGCTGGAGCGGGAACTCGACCGGGGCCGGGTGGTGGTCGCCAACCTGTCGCGCGGTGTGCTGCCCGAGCTGCTGGAGCGCTATCCCAGTGCAGTGGTGGTTTACATCCTTGCCGACGCTTCCGTCCTCGCCGAACGCTTGCTGCGCCGGGGTCGCGAAACTCCTGCCGCGGTGCAGCGCCGGCTGGGGCGCCGCGTCACCGGCGATCCGTTTCCC
Organism: Devosia sp.; assembly: GCA_028290225.1. GTDB lineage: Bacteria > Pseudomonadota > Alphaproteobacteria > Rhizobiales > Devosiaceae > Devosia. The sequence goes on from JAQGKH010000208.1 coordinate 1,316, forward strand.
GCGGGCACGATCATCATCGATAACGGCGGCTCCCTTGAGGTGGCGGGCTCCCGCTTGGTTCGCGTGCTGCGCGAGCTGGCCGAGACGGCCGCTCGAGCGCCGCAGCCCGATTAAGGTTACTCAGCGATGAAGATGGACCCCATACGGGGGTGAGATAGTCTGCTGCCAGGGCCGAAAACATTGGGCAGGCAGATGAATTTCGCTGAAATCGGCAGACGGCAGTTCCTGGCACGCGCATCCAGAACCCTGGTGGGCGGTGCGGCCGCCGGTGTGCTGGCCGCCTGCGATGCGGATGGTCGGCGCCGCCACCGCCACAAGCCGCCCGCCGCCGATCCCGAAGAGATCTCCTGCTTCCTGCCCGGAACGCGCATTCTGGGGCCCAAGGGCCCGGTCGCCATTGAAACCCTGCGCGTTGGTGATTCCGTGATGACCTCGTCGGGCGTCCAGCGCGTCAGGTGGATCGGCCACAGCCTGCATCACCGCCAGGGTGATGATTGGCCGGTCCCCTTGCGCCCCGTCCGCATCCGCCGCTCCGCCCTGGCACACAACCTGCCCGATGCCGACCTCCTCGTGTCCCGGCAGCACAGCTTGTTTCTCGATGGCGTGCTGATTCCCGCTGGCCAGCTGATCAATGGCACCACCATCGTTGAGGATGCCAACAGCCAGGCCACGAGCCTGCAGTTGTTCAACATCGAGCTGGACCGGCACGAGGTGATCCTCGCCAACGGGCTGCCGGTGGAAACTTTCCTGGCCAGCCGGGGGCGGGCGCATTTCGCCAATGCCGCCGAATATATCCAGCTTTATGGCCGCGATGACCGCCCGACCGAGCAATATGCGCCGGTGCTGCGCTATGGCCGTCGCCGCGATCGCGCCCTGGCCGCGGCCCGGCGCTGGCTTTCCCGCTGCGGCCTTGATCTGCGCGATCAGGTCATGCGCGCCCATGACCGCATCGCCAGCCGCGCTCCCTTGCTGGGCTGAGCGGGAAGGGCAGCGCGATCGCGACGGACGCTTTGTCCGGTGCAGCGGCAGGGCTTGCCAGCCCCGCGGCAATCGGCTAGCCAAACCGGGCAAAGTTCTGGATTTCGGTCCAGCGCGGCCTTGCATTGCTGCACGCCTGCCGCTAGGTCTTTGCTTCGGGTTCGCCCCCAAAACGGGCGGGTATAGCTCAGTGGTAGAGCAGCAGCCTTCCAAGCTGAATATGCGGGTTCGATTCCCGCTACCCGCTCCAGTTCTTCCCTTGCTTTTTGCCGTTGCGTGGCGCCCCCGCGGAGCGCCACCCTGATGGCGGGGGCCTAGAGCCAGCCGGCCAGCAGGCCAACGCCGGCGAGCGCAAAAACACCGCCCGCAACGCGCGACACGGCATGACCGAACCGCCCCACCAGCCGCCCCACCAACATGCTGCCGCCCGCGCCCAGCAGGTGCAGCCCGGCAGTCGCCAGGGCAAACCCGGCGGCATAGCCCAGCCCATTGGCGTTGGCGGGCATTTCCGCCCCGTGGGCGTAGCCGTGAAAGACGGCGAATACGCCCACAAGGCCCATGGCCGCCGCCACCGGCATGGACCGCCCAAGCGCCGCCGAAGCGCCGATCAGCACGCTCGACAGCGCAATGGCCAGTTCAACAAAGGGGAGCGGCGCGCCGGCAAGGCCCGCTCCAAAGCCGCCGATCATCATCGCGACAAAGGCCAGGGGCACCAGCAACAGGGCGCGGCCGCCCAGCACAAAGGCGAACACGCCAACCGCTACCATCGCCAGCACGTGGTCAAGCCCCCCGATAGGGTGCTCCAATCCATGCAGGAAATCATGGGCGTGTTCGGGCCCGCTATGGGCAAAGGCCAGGGAGGGGAAAAGGGTGAGCAGGGCAACGGCAAGCAGCAGGCGCATGGGTATCCTTTCGGGGACCGGGGTCCCTCGCATTGGTTCGCTTCCCACAGCTAGCCGTTCTCTCGCCCCATGGTTATCGGCGGCATCGGCTGGCTTGTAAATGGCGGCGCTTCCCAACCTGCCAATGTTTTTGCCAGGGGTGCGTTTAGCGGTTCTCAAGCGATGGTGCCTGCGTCACACTGCTCGTCCCCAAACAGGAATGGCCCATCTCATGCTGCTGATCATCTTTCTGGTTCTGCTGCTCGTCTTCGTGCAGGCGCAACTGCCCGGCTTTCTTTTGACCAAACAGGTGGGGCCGCAGCAGCAGATGGGTGCCCGCGACGACCTGCCCGAGCCCACCCCCGAGCTCAGCCGCGCGCGTCGGGCGCTCGCCAATCTGCAGGAAAATCTGCCGGCATTTCTGACGCTGGCGGTGCTGTCGATCGTGTTGGGGGAGCAGGGTTGGCTCACGCTGGCCGGCGGCGTGTTGTTTCTCGTGGGCCGCGTCGCTCATGTGATCTGCTATATGCGCGGGCTCAGCCCCTGGCGCTCGATCAGCTACATGCTGGGGCTGTTGGGAACTATCCTCGTGGCAGCGGCGCTGGTGCCCCATCTTTGGGGGTGAGCCGTCAGAGCCTCTTGCACCCGGGCCGCTTTGCCATTAGTGGATAGCTCGCCTGAAGGGGTTTAGCTCAGTTGGTAGAGCATCGGTCTCCAAAACCGAGGGTCGTGGGTTCGAGTCCCCCAGCCCCTGCCAGGCACTTCCATCCTCGCCAGCCCGCTGCATAAGCGGGCTTTTTGCTGTCCCGTGCAGCGAGTCGCCCGAGGGTCACTCGCCGAATTTGGGCGTCGGATTGAACTGCGGCAGGGCATCGAGCCGCTGCTGCATCTGGTTTTGCCGCCACTCGCTCTGGAAATTGTTCCAGCGAAACTGGTTGGCCTTGGCTGCCGTATCCTGGGCCAGTTCCTGCTGGATGCAAACAATGCGGTTATTGGTTTCCTGCACGGAACGGGTGCCGGGCGGGCAAGCAGCCATGGCCGTACTGAGCGGCAGCAGCGCAAAGATCAGGGCTAAGGCCGGGCGGCGAATCATGGGCTTGGCTCCATCAGCGTCCACAAATGCGCGGAAACCTCGATGCCATTATGTAGGCCATTACGGCCAAAATAAAAGACTACGCAGCCTTGCCAGCCACACCCATCAGCCCCAGACGAGGCGAGTTGGGTGGAACCGATCTGCGCAACAGCGGGTCCCCGCTTCCATCGCCTTGGCACCAGCTTACGCGCATCCTGTCAGCCTTCCCGCGCCATCCGTTCCTGCCGCACCGCTTCTGCCGGCGATGGTTCGGTTAATTGGAATGAGCCTGTCGGCACCGCGCCAGCCCGCTCATAGACACTCATGATCACCCCGGTGTTTGAGGTCTGGCTTCGCGTCAGCCGCAGGGGCTCGGGCTTGGTGCCATTGCCGAACAAGCGCTTTCCCCGCCCCAGCAGCACAGGAAACACCAGCAGCCAAAGCTCGTCGACCAGCTGATGGGCGAGCAGGGTTTGCAGCAGCACCGTGCTGCCCTGGGTGAGGAGGGTTGGCCCGTCTTCGGTTTTCAGCTGGGCGATCTGGCCGGCCGCGTCGCCGCGCAACGGCACTGTATTGACCCAGCTGAATTCCTGATCCGAAGCGGTCGCGACATATTTGTTGACCTTGTTGAAGCTCGCCGCGAGCGGGTCGTCTTGGGGCATGTAAGGCCAGTGGGCCGCAAAGATCTCATAGGTTTTGCGCCCAAGCAGCAGGTCATAGGGCTGGGCGAACATGGCGTCCATGAAGACGCCAATGGCGTCGTCCCAATGGGGAGCGACCCAGCCGCCATAGGCAAAGCCGCCGGTGGGATCCTCGCTGGGCCCCCCTGGCGCCTGCATCACCCCGTCCAGGCTCATGAACGCCCCCGCCACCACTTTGCGCATTTGCGGCTCCCGCTTTGTTCGGCTCCACAAGGACGCCTGGCGGGGCCCGGGCCGACAGTCTCGTGCAATTTACATATGCTGGCGGATGGGCTTGCTCCGGCTACAGCGATGCAGCGCTGTCTGGAAGGGCCCGGACCCTGCCAGTTGCAGTGCTATTCGGCCGCGATCGCCATCGGCGCCGCCGCCCGCGCGTGCCGCTCCTTGATGCGGTTGAGCTGGTGGGCGGCGTGGCTCAGCAGCGCCGTGCGGATCTCGGCAGAGGGCGCCATGCCGATCTCGGCCCGGCATTTGAGATCCAGCGTGAACTCG
>JAQGKH010000247.1 GCA_028290225.1 Devosia sp.
CCATGGCAATATCGCGCTCGGCCGGTTCTGCCTTGACCACGTCGCGGCCCCCGATCTCGATCCGGCCCGAGGTCACGGTTTCCAGCCCCGCCACCATTCGCAGCAAGGTGGATTTGCCGCAGCCTGACGGGCCGACAAGGACGATCAACTCGCCATCGGCGACGCTCAGATTGATGCCTTTGACGGCCAGGACACCGCCGCCATAGCTCTTTTGCAGGTCGACCAGGTTGATGGTTGCCATATCTATTTTTCCGTTTCGACCAGGCCTTTGACGAACAGGCGCTGCATGAGAATGATAACGAGCACGGGGGGCAGCATGGCCAGCATCACCGCAGCCATCACGAGGTTCCAGTAAGGATCGGCGTCGGCGCTGGCGGCCAGCCGCTTGATGCCCATGACGATGGTGTAATAGTGGCTGTCGGTGGTCACCAGCAGCGGCCAGAGATACTGCACCCAGCCATAGATGAAGAGGATGACGAACAGCGCCGCGATGTTGGTCCGGCTGAGCGGTAGCAGGATATCGCGGAAGAACTTGAGCGGCCCCGCGCCATCAACGCGGGCCGCTTCCATCAACTCGTCAGGAATGGTCAGGAAGAACTGCCGGAACAGGAAGGTTGCCGTGGCCGAGGCGATCAGCGGAATGGTCAGCCCGGCATAGGAGTTCAGCATGCCCAGGTCTGCCACGACCTTGAAAGTGGGCATGATGCGCACTTCCACGGGCAGCATCAGCGTGATGAAGATCATCCAGAAGGCCAGCAGGCGAAACGGGAACTTGAAGTACACGATGGCATAGGCCGAGATGATCGAGATCGCGATCTTGCCGATGGCGATGGTCAGCGACATCACGGTGGAATTGATCAGCATCAGCCAGACCGGCGGTGCTCCGGCCGAGGACAGGCCGTTGGTGAGCATGCGGGTATAATTGTCCACCATATGCGGCCCGGGCAGCAACGGGGCAAGGCCGCGGGCGAAGGCATCGGCGCCGTGGGTTGAGGCGACAAACGCCAGGTAAACCGGGAAGGCGACCACGGCAACGCCCACGATCAGCAAGAGGTGCGTGAGAATGTTGAGGATAGGCCTGTTCTCGACCATGGACCGGCTTCCCTAGTATTGAACCCGCCGCTCGACCCAGCGGAACTGGACGACGGTGAGAATGATGACGATCAGCATCAAAATGACGGATTGCGCCGAGGACGACCCGATATTGAGGCCCAGGAAGCCATCGGCATAAACCTTGTAGACCAGGGTGTTGGTCGCCCCGGCCGGCCCGCCACCCGTGGTGCCATCGATGATGCCGAAGGTGTCGAACATGGCGTAGTTGATGTTGACGATCATCAGGAAGAATGTCGTGGGCGACAGCAGCGGGAACACGATGGTCCAAAAGCGCTTGAACGGTCCCGCGCCATCGATGGCCGCCGCTTCGATCAGCGATTTGGGTACCGATTGCAGGCCCGCGACGAAAAACAGGAAGTTATAGGAGATCTGCTTCCAGCTCGCAGCAATGATCACCAGGATCATGGCGTCATTGCCGTTCACCCGATGGTTCCAGTTATAGCCGAACACATCGAGCAGGTAGGGCACGATGCCAATGGTGGGGTTGAACATGAACCACCACAGAATACCCGCAACCACGGGGGCAACCGCATAGGGCCAGACCAGCAGGGTGGTATAGATCCGGCCCGAGCGCAGCAGCCGGTTGACGGCAACGGCGAACAGCAGCGCGATCCCCATCGACAGCAGGGTTACCCCAATGGCGAACACGGCGGTATGGGCCGCGGCGTTCAGATATTCACGGTCGGCGAACAAGCGCGAGTAGTTCTGGAACCAGATGAATGTGGTTCGGAAGCCAAACGGATCCTCCCGTTCAAAGGAAGACTTCACTGCCTGGGCCGCAGGCCACAAAAAGAAGATGATCGTGATGATCAGTTGCGGCGCCAGCAGGGCGTAGGGCAGCAACTTGTTGGGAAAGATCGTGCGTTTGGTCTGCATGGGGGCTCGCCGACTGCGCCTGGATGAGGATCCGCACCTGGGGCGCGAATCCTCGGGAAGCTTGGTGGATTAGTTGTTTGCCGCTTCGAAGTCGCGCAGAATCTGATTGCCGCGTTCCACGGCGCTGTCCAGCGCTTCCTGAGCCGTCTTCTGGCCGGCCAGCATGGCTTCGAACTCGGCATCCACGGCGTCACGGGCCTGGGTCAAATTGCCGAAGCGCACGCCCTTGGAGTTGGCGCTTGGGGTGCCGCGCATGATCTGCTCGATGGCGATGTCCGAACCCGGGTTCTGCTCGTAGTAACCCTGCTCCTGACCCAGTTCGTAGGCTGCCGTGGTGATCGGCAGATAACCGGTGAACTGGTGCCAGTCAGCCTGCACTTCGGGCTGGCTGAGATAGGTGAAGAACTTGGCGACGCCCGAGTAAACCTCGTCCGACTTGCCGTTCAACACCCAAAGGGTCGCACCGCCGATGATCGAGTTCTTGGGCTCGGTGATCACGTCGTCATAAAAGGGCAGGGGGGCAAAGCCGACTTCAAAATCAACGGCATTGCGGATGACGCCGGCACGGCCGGCCGAGGAGTTCATGAACATCGCGCATTCCTGCGCCACGAACTTGGGCTGGGCATCATTGCCGCCCACCGGGCCGCCATATTGGAACAAGCCGGAATCGGCCCATTTCTTGAGGTTGCCCCAGTGCTTGACGTTCACTTCATTGTTGAAGGTGAACTCGGCGGCAGGACCACCAAAGCCGTTTTCCAGGGTACCGAAGGGCTGGTCATGCAGCGCCGACATGTTTTCGGTGTGGATCCAGGTGATCCAGGCCGTGGTGAGGCCGCATTTGGCTGCGCCCGAGTCGATGATCTTCTGGGAGAACTGCTCCAGTTCGGCCCAGGTGCGAGGTGGCACTTCCGGGTCAAGGCCGGCTTTTTCGAACACGTCCTTGTTGTAGTACATGATCGGGGTCGAGGAGTTGAAGGGCATCGAGAGGATGTTGCCTTCGGTATCCGAATAGTAGCCCACAACCGGCTGCAGGAAGCCACTGGGATCCCACGGCTCGCCCTTGTCGGTCATCAGCTGGTGTACGGGATAAACAGCACCCTGGGCCGCCATCA
>JAQGKH010000270.1 GCA_028290225.1 Devosia sp.
AACCTTGCACCGGATAAATCCGGCTCCAAAGCCCGTTCTGATCTGAAAACCAACAGTGGGAACGCACAAGGCATTCAACGTCGTCGGTAACCGGTATCTAGAACAAACAGAACTGCTTGTCAATACCGGGTTTGAAATTTCTTACAAAGCTCGAAACTTCAAATCAAAGAACCAAACTGCTTCGGTTCTCGTCGTTTGCTCCGGTCCGCTGCGCCTTTCAGCGCCTCGCCCCGAAGCGATGAGCGGGTTATAGGTCCGGGCCGGAAAACCGTCAACACCTAAAATGACGGATTTGTCGCCGCGCTCCCGAGCCTGTGGAAAACTCAGCTGAACCCCGTGCGGTTCCTGGGGTTCTGCGGTCGCTGGACCGGCCCTCCTAGTTTCGCCGCATTTTTTGCCGACCACGCTTAGGGCCTGCTATAGCCTATGGGTGAAACCGATTTGGCTGGGTCTGCCGACTGGCAGGCTGTCATGATCAAGGATCAAAGGATGGCGCGTTGAACGCCACACATAAGAGCCGTCATGCCGCACTGCTGAAAGCCACGGGCTTTGAAGACAGCCCGGCCCTGACCGTGCAATCAACCGACGGCGAAATTCCGCATGGTCGTGAGCTGAGCTTTGCCTGGCTGACCGGCACGGTCATGACCGGCCTGACCAGTGTCCTGCTGATGGGTGCGGCTCTATATGTATCCTTTCAAGGGCAGGATACCTTTTCAACGGCCTATGAGGCGTTGCAGCTGGCGCCTTCGGAGCGCGACAGCATCACCCCGACCGATTTGTCAGCAAAGTCGGCGCGCGTCCGGCCCGTGGCAGCGACGCGCTCCGATCTCGAGGTGATCGAAGCCTCCATCCGCGAGACCGTGGATGGGCGCGATATCATCCGCAATCAGCCCTTTGTTCGCATCCGCGCGACACTCGCAACCGCAGCGACCGCGCTTTCTGCCGATGTGCCCAGCTATGACCCGGTGGCCATCCTCGAGGCGACCCAACCCCTCGAAGCCGATACCGGGGCGGTGGAAATCAACACGGATGTTTACGGCGCCGAGGTTGAGGGGGAAGTGGCCGTGCGCCTGGCGGCGATGCCAATGACCTTCGTGCCGCCGCGCGCCATTACCGATCGGACCGCCGCCGAGTTTGTGCGTGCCGTTGTCGGCTCCAACTTCGTCGATGACGCCTCCCCTGCTCTGGCTTACGCCAATCTGAGCGCTTCGGTTCGCGATCTCGGCACATCGAGCGATCCCACCATGCTGGGGGGCGTTGCCGAAAATGTCACCCTGGTGCCCAAATCGGCCCTCGTCTCGGAAGGAGGGCTGGGTCGCACCGAGCGCTTCCTGACCATTCGTGAGCAAGGCCCTTTGTCCGATACCTTGAGCAAGAACGGGTTTACGCCCACCCAGATTGCCATGGTGCAAAACACCCTGCAAAATCTGGTGCCCGCTTCCGGCATGCCCGCGGGCATCCGCCTGCGCATTCTTTATGGCCCGCTCACGCGTGAATCCAAGAGCCTCGTGCCGTATCGCATGAGCATTTATCGCCCGGACGGCGGCAAGGATGGCGTCAACCCCCATATCGCCACCGTGGCGCTGACCGATACCGGACAATATGTGGTTGGGCTTGAGCCGGATTTCGTTGAGTTCCCCGAAGAAGACGCGGAAGAAATCAACGTCGCCAACTTGCCCAGCGTTTATCGCTCACTTTGGGAAACGGGCCGCAAGCACGATCTGGACGACGCAACGATTGCCCGGATCATCGGCATGTTCGCCTATGACGTCGACATGACCAAGAAGATCGGCGCGGGTGACGGGATCGAGATCCTGGAAAGTGCCCCCGATGCGGAAGGCCGTACCGAACTGCTTTATGTCGGCCTGACGCTGGGCAGCACCACACGCCAGCTTTATCGCTTCAAGACCGATGATGGTGTGGTGGATTTCTATGATCCAAGCGGCGAAACCGGGAAGCGATTCCTGACGCGCCGGCCACTGGAAGGTGGCGGCACGTTGCGCTCCCGCTTCGGCTATCGAATTCACCCCATTTTCAAGACCCGCAAGCTCCACACCGGGGTTGATCTGGCAGCGCGCTCGGGCACGCCCATCTATGCAGCCGGTGACGGGGTCATCGAATACGCCAAATGGCAATCAGGCTATGGCAACAAGGTCGAGATCAAGCATGTGAATGGCTATGAAACGGCCTATGGTCACATGTCCCGCTTTGCCGATGGCATGAAGCCGGGCGTCAAGGTGCGTCAGGGCCAGGTGGTCGGCTATGTAGGGTCGACCGGCAACTCCACCGGTCCTCACCTGCATTTCGAAATTCTGATCAATGGAAATCTTGTGGATCCGTTGAGTGTGAAGCTGCCCCGGGAAAACACCTTGCCCGGACAATACGAACCCGAGTTCCAGCAGACCATCGCTCAAATCAACGATTTGATGGCCCGTGATCCAGCACCGGTGACCGTGGCTGCAGCCAACTGATCAGGGGCCGTCCGCGGGCGATCCCGATAGTTGCCAGTGCCCTGGCAACATGCCGGCTATCGACGGCCTGGCGGCGCAAAGCTAAGCTCACTTTGCCAGTGCCACCCAGACGGGCAGTTCATTGCGCCCTCGTCGACAAGTGACAGCGCCTTCTGGATTGGCCCGAACGAGCAGCCCCGAGCGCCTACGAGGTTGTTCATAGCTCGGCTCAATAACGCACAAAAGAAAAGGCCAGTCTTACGACCGGCCTGCTCAACACCACGCATCTCGGCTTAGGCTGCCGCCTCTGCCGCGATCTCGCCCCCACGCAACAGGACAATACCATCCTCATCGGCGTCCACCACCACGCGATCGCCATCCGTAATCCGGCCCCCCAGGATTTCGTCAGCGAGGCCATCCTGCACGGCACGCTGCATCACGCGTTTCAACGGCCGAGCTCCGTAGGCGGGGTCATAACCCTCATGGGCCAGCCAGTCGCGAGCGCGGGGCGTCAGGTCCAGGGTGATGTCCCGGTCCTTGAGCAGATTGCCAAGACGCCCGAACTGGATATCGACGATCGAGCCCATATGTTCGCGGCCAAGCCGGTGGAACAGGAGGATCTCATCCAGCCGGTTCAGGAACTCGGGCCGGAAGGCTGCCTTGACGGCATCCAGCACCTTGCCGCGAACCAGTTCGACCGATTCACCATCCCGCAGGTCAACAAGATATTCGGCCCCCAGATTGGAGGTGAGAATGATCACTGAATTGCGAAAATCCACTGTGCGTCCCTGCCCGTCCGTCAGCCGCCCATCATCGAGCACCTGCAACAGGATGTTGAACACATCCGGATGCGCCTTTTCGATCTCGTCGAACAGGATCACCTGATAAGGCCGCCGCCGCACCGCTTCGGTCAGCACTCCGCCCTCGTCATAACCCACATACCCCGGAGGGGCGCCGATCAGCCGGGCCACCGAGTGCTTTTCCATGAACTCGCTCATATCGAGGCGAACCATGGCCGTTTCGTCATCGAACAGGAACTGCGCCAGTGACTTGGTCAATTCGGTCTTGCCGACGCCAGTTGGCCCCAGGAACATGAACGAGCCGATCGGCCGGTTCGGATCCTGCAGCCCAGCCCGTGAGCGCCGCACCGCCTTGGCCACCGCAGCAACCGCTTCGGCCTGCCCGATCACCCGGGCACCAAGCGCTTCTTCCATATGGAGCAGCTTTTCGCGTTCGCCTTCCAGCATCCGGTCGACCGGAATGCCGGTCCAGCGCGACACCACCTGTGCAATATGGCTGGGCGTCACCACTTCTTCGGCCATCAACGCGTCAGGCTCGCCGTCTCCGTTGCCATCTTCGGCGGCTTTGATCCGCTTTTCCAGATCAGGGATAACGCCATAGGCCAGCTCGCCTGCCTTGGCCAGATCGCCCTGGCGCTGCGCAATTTCCAGCTGGCTGCGCGCGGCATCCAGCTCTTCCTTGAGCTTTTGCGATCCTTGCAGCCGCTCTTTTTCGCTCAGCCACTTGGCCGAAAGCGTCTGCGCCTGCTCCTCAAGCCCACTCAGTTCCTGCTCCAGTCGCTCCAGCCGCAGCTTGGACGCGTCATCGGTTTCCTTGCGCAGCGCCTCACGCTCGATCTTGAGCTGCATGATGCGTCGATCAAGTTCATCGAGCGCTTCGGGCTTGGAATCGACAGCCATCCGCAAGCGGGCCGCGGCCTCGTCCATCAGGTCGATGGCCTTGTCCGGCAAGAACCGGTCAGTGATGTAGCGGTTCGACAGCGTAGCGGCACTCACCAAGGCGGAGTCAGAGATCCGGATGCCATGGTGAAGTTCGTACTTTTCCTTGAGGCCACGCAGGATGGAGATCGTGTCCTCGACCGTAGGCTCATCCACGAACACCGGCTGGAATCGACGGGCCAGCGCCGCGTCCTTTTCAACATGCTTGCGGTATTCATCCAGCGTGGTTGCGCCCACGCAGTGCAGTTCGCCGCGCGCCAAGGCGGGCTTGAGCAGATTGGACGCATCCATCGCGCCGTCCGCCTTGCCCGCGCCGACCAGCGTGTGCATCTCATCGATAAACAGGATGATCTTGCCTTCAGCGGCGGTGACTTCGCTCAACACGCCCTTGAGGCGTTCCTCGAACTCGCCGCGATATTTGGCGCCGGCAATCAAGGCGCCCATGTCGAGCGACATCAGCGACTTGTTCTTGAGCGATTCGGGCACGTCGCCATTGACGATCCGGATCGCCAGGCCTTCGGCGATCGCGGTCTTGCCCACACCAGGCTCCCCGATCAGCACCGGATTGTTCTTGGTCCGGCGGCTCAGCACCTGGATGGTGCG
>JAQGKH010000281.1 GCA_028290225.1 Devosia sp.
GCCGCCAGCAGCCCGAGCACATCGCCGCGCACGAAAGCACCGCTTGCATCCATCAGCAGCGGCCGGTCGCCATCGCCATCGGCCGACACCAGCGCATCGAGCCGCTCCTGCCTGACCCAGTTGGGCAAGGGATCAAACACGGCATCACCCAAGGCCTCGGTGTCCACTGCCGTGAAAACGTCGGAGCGCCCCAGCGGCACCACTTGCGCTCCTGCTTGCGTCAGCAGGCTCACCAGCAGGTCGCGGCTGACGCTTGAATGCTGGAACACCCCGATGCGCCACCCACTCAACGCGCCTGGGGGCAACAAGCGCGCAGAGCGACGCCGATATCGCTCCGCCGCCGCTTCGCCCTCGTTTGGTGTCGGAGCGGCGCAGTCCGGCACCAGCTCGTTGCGGAGCGCGGCGGTGATCGCGGCCTCGTCGGCTTTGCTGATCTCGCCCAAAGGCGTATAAAACTTGAGCCCGTTGCGGTCAGCGGGAATATGGCTGCCGGTGATCATCACGGCGCAGCAGTTTGCCGCCATGGCATGCAGGGCCAGCGCTGGGGTCGGAATGGTGCCGCAATCTACCGGCTCCAAACCCCAGGCGCGAATAGCGGCCGCACAATCCCGGGCAATCTGCGGGCTGGACGATCGCAGGTCGCGTCCCAGGAACACCCTGCCCCCGCCAAGCTGGCCCATGCCTTCCATGTGCCGCAAAAACGCGGTGATGTAGCGCCGGGCCGCTTGCCCGGTGAGATCAGTCGCCAGGCCACGAAGGCCCGATGTGCCAAAACGCAGGCTGGATGGCGCGGCAGACTGATCGTTCATTCAAAATCCGGTCGGCTGGTGCGCATCTGCTTGGTCGCGGAGCGGATCGACTTGCCCTCGAGCCGGCGCGTCTTGGAGGCCAGCGTCGGCCGGGTGGCAATCCGCGCCTTTGGCGGCTTGGCGCCCGCCACCAATAATCCGACCAGCCGCTCCAGCGCGTCAGCCCGGTTCATGGGCTGGTCGCGATGGCTGTTGGCGGTGATGACGATCACCCCGTTCTTGGTCAGGCGCTTGCCGGCGGCCGCCGCGACGCGCCGCTTCATCCCCTCGGGGAGCGAGGGGGAGTTGAGCAGGTCGAAGCGCAGTTGAACCGCGCTTGAAACCTTGTTGACGTTCTGCCCGCCCGGCCCGGCCGAGCGCACGAAGGTTTCCTCGATCTCGCTGGGATCGATGGAGATGGAACGGGTGATGACAATGGGGTCCGCCATGCCCCCTCCTCCCGTTACCGCTTCAGCCGACCGGCAAAGATGATCTCGCCTTCGTGGATCGTCAGCCCCTTGATGGTGGCGCGGAAGCGGTTGGGGTGGCCTTCGGCCTCGACCACCCAGCCCTTCTTGAGCATACCGGCAAAGACCTTCTCGCCGATATCCTTGAAGTCATCGGGGCCAAGAATGTTGTCTTCGCCCAGATGCGTCAACGCCTTGAGCTCGCGGTTGGAAGGACGCTGCGGCACGGCTCAGGCGGCCTTCGCCTTGAGGTCGGGCGCGGTGGCCTCCGCCATCAGCTCCACGATGGCGTCCATGGCCGGAGTGACCTTCTGCCCTTCGGTGCCGAGGCGACGCACCGATACGGTGCCCTCCTCCGCTTCACGCTTGCCTACGACGAACAGCAGCGGCACCTTGCCCACCGAGTGCTCGCGCACCTTGTAGTTGATCTTTTCGTTGCGGGTATCGAGTTCGGCGCGAATGCCGGCATCGCGCAGCTGGCGCACCAGCTTTTCCGCATAGGCGTCGGCTTCCGAAACGATAGTCGCGACCACGACCTGGGTCGGGGCCAGCCACATCGGCATCTTGCCGGCATAGTTCTCGATCAGCATGCCGATGAACCGCTCGAGCGAACCCAGGATCGCACGGTGGAGCATCACGGCATATTGGCGCGAACCGTCCTCGGCCACATAAGTGGCGCCCAGCCGCTCGGGCAGGACGTAATCGAGCTGCAGCGTGCCCACCTGCCACGAGCGGCCGATGGCGTCCTTGAGGTGGAATTCGAGCTTGGGCGCATAAAATGCCCCCTCGCCTTCGGCAATCTCGAAGTCATAGCCGGTGGCGCGCAGCGCATCGCCCAATGCCTTTTCCGCCGCATCCCAGCGCTCGATCGTGCCGCCGAACTTTTCGGGGCGCGTGGCGAGTTTGATCACCACATTGTCGAAGCCCATATGCGCATAGACGGAATAGAGCAGATGAACGAAATGCTCGGTTTCGCTCTGGATCTGGTCTTCCCGGCAGAAGATATGCGCATCGTCCTGCGTCATTTGCCGCACGCGCATCAGTCCGTGGAGGGCGCCATGCGCTTCGTTGCGGTGGCAGCAGCCGAACTCGGCCATGCGCAGCGGCAGGTCGCGATAGCTCTTGATGCCCTGGTTGAAGATCTGCACATGCGCGGGGCAGTTCATGGGCTTGAGTGCCATGAGATCGCCCTTGCCGCTCAGCACCGGCCCTTCTTCTTCGGTGCCGGGCACTTCATCGGGCACCACGAACATGTTCTCGCGATATTTTCCCCAGTGGCCCGACATTTCCCAGAACTTCGAGCTCATCAGCTGCGGGGTCTTGACCTCCACATAGCCCGAAGCGTTGAGGCGCCGGCGGATATAGGCTTCCATCTGGTGATAAAGCACATAGCCACGCGGATGCCAGAACACCGAACCCTGCGCCTCGGGCTGGAAATGGTACAAGTCCATTTCCTGGCCGATCTTGCGATGGTCGCGTTTTTCCGCTTCCTCCATCATGTGCAGATAGGCGTCCAGCTCATCCCTGGTCGCAAAGGCTGTGCCATAGATGCGGCTCAGCACCGGGTTGCTGCTGTCCCCGCGCCAATAAGCACCAGCCACCTTGGTGAGCTTGAACGCACTGCCGATATCCTTGGTGGAGCGCATATGCGGGCCACGGCAAAGGTCGATCCATTGACACTGCTTGTACATCTTGAGCGACTGGACGGCGGGAATGGCATAGAATAGTTCGACCTTGAAGTTCTCGCCCCGCGCGTTGAAGAAGGCTTTCGCCTGGTCGCGCGTCCAGATTTCCTTGGTGAACGCCGCGCCCCGCTCGATGATCTCGGCCA
>JAQGKH010000285.1 GCA_028290225.1 Devosia sp.
ACGATCCTGTTGCGCCCCTCGAGGCGCTGGTAGATGGCGAGCCGGTCGGCCGGCGCGTGGGTGGTCATGCTGGCATCCCGCATCAGCTATGGGCAAAAATGTCGGTTTCTTCCCAGCCCAGCAGGTCGAGCTCGCAACGGGTGGGAAGGAAATTAAAGCACGCCTGGGCCAGTTCCGTGCGGTTCTCGCGCCGCAGCATGCGATCGAGATGGCGCTTGAGGTCGTGCAGATACAAGACATCGGACGCCGCATACTCGAGCTGCGCATCACTCAGCTTGTCCGAGCCCCAATCCGAGCTTTGCTGCTGCTTGGACAGGTCGATGTTGAGCAATTCGCGCACCAGATCCTTCAGGCCATGCCGATCGGTATAGGTGCGCACCAGCTTGGAAGCGATTTTGGTGCAGTAAACCGGACCGGTCACGACGCCAAAGCGGTGCTTGAGAACGGCGACGTCAAACCGTGCATAATGGAAGATCTTGGTGCGATCGGGGTCGGCCAGCAGCCGGGCCAGGTTGGGCGCCTCGTTGATATCCGCAGGAATCTGCACCACATCGGCGCTGCCGTCACCCGGCGAGAGTTGCACGACGCAGAGCCGGTCCCGGTGGGGATGCAGGCCCATGGTTTCGGTATCGATGGCCACCTCGCGGCCATAGCGCGAAAGGTCGGGCAGGTCGCCACGGTGCAGTCTGGGGGTCATGGTGATCTCAACAAACGAAAGCAGCGCCCCTCTTGGCACAGCATCGGGGCATTGAAAAGGCGAGAGCCACAAAGCCGAACGCCGACCGGCCAGAAAGGCGGGTCGGCGTTCTTAAAAGATGGTGCCCAGAAGAAGACTCGAACTTCCACACCTTGCGGTACACGGACCTGAACCGTGCGCGTCTACCAATTCCGCCATCTGGGCAGGCGGGGCGTTGTTAGGGCCCGCGCGAACCGATGTCAACGCCGATTTTCAACTTCAGCGACTTGTCCCATGTCCGTGAGGTCCTCAGGCTGGGGCCGGAGCCCTCCATCGAGGCGGTGGCGCGCCCCTCGACCCCAGACGCGCCATGCGCTAAGAGCAGCCGAACCCCTTCTTCTTCCATTGCTGCCGGAGCCTGCCATGGACCCCCTCAACGAAAAGCTCGTCACCATCTTTGGTGGATCGGGATTTTTGGGCACGCAAGTGGTCCAGGCGCTCTCGCGAGCCGGCTACCGCATCCGGGTGGCCGTGCGCCGTCCCGATCTGGCCGGCCACGTCAACATCTATGGCAATGTCGGGCAGATCCAGCCCATTCAGGCCAATCTGCGCAATGCCGCCTCGGTAGCGCGCGCCGTGGCCGGTGCTGACATCGTCATCAATCTGGTGGGGATCGGCAGTGAAAGCGGCCCCCAGACCTTCCAGGCGGTGCACACGCAGGGCGCCGAAACCGTCGCTGCAGCGGCCAGGGCCGCCAGGGCATCGGTGCTTGTGCATCTGTCGGCGCTTGGCGTCGATCGGGCGCAGCGCAGCGCCTACGCCCAAACCAAGCTGGCGGGGGAAGCGGCGGTGCTGGCGGCATTCCCGCAGGCCGTGATCCTGCGCCCCTCGCTGATGTTTGGCGCCGACGATGGCTTTTTCAATCTGATGGGATCATTGGCCCGCCTCTTCCCGGTCATGCCGCTGATCGCCGGCAGCACCCGGTTCCAGCCGGTTTACGTCGGCGATGTAGCGGACGCCGTCCTGGTTGCGGCAAATGGCAAGGCCAAGGGCGGCCGGATCTATGAACTTGGCGGCCCGCAGGTGGAAACCCATCGTGACCTGCTCGGCCGCATTCTGCGCGAAACCGGGCGCAAGCGTCCGCTGGTGCCTTTGTCCGCCGGCATGGCCAAGTTCCTGGCGGGGCCGTTGTCGCTTCTGCCTGGCCGCCCATTGTTGAGCAAGGATCAGGTGGAACTGCTGGGCGTCGACAATGTCGTTTCCGACTTGGCCATCCGGGAAAAGCGCACGTTGGAAGGGCTGGGCATCGTGCCGACCTCCATGGATACCATCCTGCCCACCTATCTGTGGCGCTTCCGCCGCAACGGCCAGTTTGATCGCAATCTCAACGAGGGTGCCAACGAGGGCTCCACGCTCTAGCCCGACGCTGCTATTGGTTACTGCTCGCCCCCTTGTTCAAGGGGGCGGCGTTTTCATGTTTGGTATTTCCATCCAGATATATCTTGAATGCGGGCGCAGGCGCACGATTTAAGGCTGGCGAGGGCAGCAGATATATCGGAGATACATCATGGCACCTTATGGACGTGACGGTGAACTGAATTGGAAGCGCCTGGAAGCCATGGCGCGGCGTTGGGGTCGCTTGGCGTCCCAGGCCGATGCGCGCTTGCTGGGTAATGTCGGCGGCAATTTCCGGATCGGGCGCATGCTTGCCTCGGGCGATCTGCGGCTGGTCGCGCTGTATCTGATCGACCAGCAGCCTCGGCATGGCTACGATCTGATGAAGGCGGTCGAGGAGCGCTCGGGCGGCTTTTACGCTCCCAGCCCCGGGGTGGTCTATCCGGCTTTGACCTTCCTCGAGGAAGCCGGCTACGTAACTTCGGCTGCCGACGGCAACAAGAAACTTTACACCATCACCGATGCCGGCCGCGCCCACCTCGCCGACAACCGCGAGGCCATCGAGGGCACCCTGGCGTTTCTGGTCAAGGCGGGCGAACAGATGCACCGCTTCCGCGACTTTGCCCGCTCTGATTGGCCGTTCGGCCGCGACCAGCGCGAGGGCTTTGACGAGGCGAGCGCCCCCGGCCGACCATTCGGGGGTGAGCAGGACGCGACTGCGACTGCCACGCCCGACACGGACATGAAGGGGGTAGTTCCCGAGCTCAATGAGGCGCGCAAGGGCTTGAAAGCCGCGATCAAGGCGGCCCGGCACTTTTCGCCCGAGCGCCAAAAGGAGGCTGCTGCCGTGCTGCGCCAAGCCGCAGCTGACCTGGCAGCGCTCGGTGAGAGCTCCGCTGAGGACGACATCGATATCTGAACAGCACAAGCCGCCCGGCATTCCCGGGCGGTTTTTCCCTAAACGAGCACGTGAGTCGCTTTCGATTTGCTGGCTAACATGTTAGTTGGAGATCATGCAGCAAGCTCTCCTCACCCCGACCGCGCAACCGCCGCTCGACCGCCAGGCCGCGGGTGAGCGCCTCGTCGCTCGGCTTCGCGGGGCCATTTCCGGCCAGATGATGACCGATCCGCTGATGACCTATGCCTGGTCGGGGGACGCGTCGTCCTACCGGCTGATCCCCGCCGCGGTGGTGTTCATCAATTCCGAAGCCGAGGTGCAGGCGGTCATGCAGGCATGCCGGGCTGAAGGCTTGCCGCTGACCTTCCGGGCCGCTGGCACATCCCTGTCCGGCCAGGCGGTGACCGACGGCGTACTCGCCGTACTCGGTGATGGCTGGCGCAAGCTCGACATTCACCCGGGCGCCGAACAAGTCACGCTGGGGCCGGCGATCATCGTTGCCCATGCCAATCGTGCCCTCAAGCCATTCAACAAGAAGTTGGGGCCCGACCCAGCCAGCCAGGCCACTTGCAAGATCGGTGGGGTCGTCAACAACAATTCTTCGGGCATGTGTTGCGGCGTGGCGCAAAACACCTATCACACCATGGCGCGGCTGCGCCTTGTGCTGGCTGATGGCACGGTGCTGGACTCTGGTGATCCGGTTTCACGTGAATCGTTCCGCCACGGGCGCGCCGATCTGCTGGATGGCATTGCCGCCTTACATAAGCAGGTGATGGCCGACCCCGAACTTGTGGCCCTGATCCGCAAGAAATACGCCATCAAGAACACCGTGGGTTATTCGCTCAACGCGCTGGTCGATTACCACGACCCGCTCGACATCCTGGTGCATCTGATTGTTGGCTCAGAGGGCACTTTGGGCTTTGTGTCCGAGGTGACCTACAACACGGTCCCCGAACATCCGTTCAAGTCCACGGCTCTCGTGCCGTTCCCCGATCCTTATGCCGCCGCGCGTGCCATTATCCGGCTGGCCAATGGCGGTGTGCATGTGACCACCGGCGTCACGGCGGCGGAATATATGGAGCGCCGGGCCCTGGCGACGGTGGAGCACTTGGCGCCCATGGCGCCGCTGCTGCCCTGGCTCACCGACCAATCTCCGGCCGTGCTGATCGATGTCACCGCCCCCGATGCCGCGACATTGGAGCGCGAAGTCGACAAGGCCGTCGCGATTCTTGCGGCCGAGAACGCCACCCATATCGATTTTTCCACCGACGAGGCGCGCTCGCATGCGCTGTGGGATATTCGCAAGGGGTTCTTCACTTCCGGCGGCGCCGCGCGCCCCAAGGGCACCTCCATGCTCACCGAAGATGTGGCCGCCCCCATCGACAAGCTCGCCGATTTCGTCATCGACATGCGCCAGTTGCTCGATGACCACGGCTACGAGGATGCCATCATCTTTGGCCATGCCCTGGCCGGCAATCTGCACTTCCAGATGAGCGACGACTTCTCCCAGCCGGGTTCGGCCGAGAGGTTCGACCAGTTCTCGGTGGCTTTGTCGCAGCTGGTATCCATCCGCTATGGCGGCTCGCTGAAAGCCGAGCATGGCACGGGCCGCGCCATCGCCCCCTTTGTGGAAGCCGAATGGGGAGCACAGGCTTATCGCGTCATGCGCGCCATCAAGGCGCTGTTTGACCCCGAAAACCTGCTCAACCCGGGCGTGCTGATCAACGATGACAGCAAGGTGCATGTCAAAAATCTCAAGGTGATGCCGCTGGCCGATGAGCTCATCGACATGTGCATCGAGTGCGGGTTCTGCGAGCCGGCCTGCCCCAGCCACCAGATGACGCTGTCGCCGCGCCAGCGCATTGCCGTCACCCGCGAACGGGCGCGACTGCGTGCCAGCGGCGAGAACCCGGCGCTTCTGGCCCGGCTGGACGATGATTTCCGCTATGCGGGGATCGACACCTGCGCCGCGTGCAATCTCTGCTCCCTGCGCTGTCCGGTGGGCATCGAAACGGGCACCAGGATCATCAAGGAGCGCGGTGAGCGCCGCAGCCCCTTCGCCCGTTCCGTTGCTGCCTTTGCCGCCGACCATACCGGCGCTATCGAAAGCATCATGCGCGGCGGCGTGGCGTTGGCCGACGCGGCCAAGCTGGTGGTTTCCGCACCGCTGATCGAGTCGGTCACTGAAACCGCCCGGCGGCTGACCGACAAGCATGTGCCGCGCATTTCCCGAACGTTGAAGCCGGGCCCCGGAGCGCCCAAAGCCCCAAGGGTTGTCTCGCGCGACGACCCGCGCCGCACCGGCTTTCCAGTGCCGATCGTCCAGAGTGGGCGCCAGCGCATCGCCTATTTCCCCTCCTGCGCCACCCGCATGTTCGGGGCACCCCAAACCGACTTCGACCTTCTCGCGGTGCCTGACGCCATGCTGGCGCTGCTGGATCGGGCCGGGTTCGATGTGGTGATGCCCGACCATCTCAATGGCCAATGCTGCGGCCAGCCCTTCCATTCCAAGGGCTTTCCCGAGCAGGCGGTGGAAGTAGGCGCCGCGCTGGTGAAGGAATTGACCGCCCTCAAGGGCGACTGGACCGTCACCGATGCCTCCACCTGCGCCAAGCATCTGCGCAGCGCCCCCGAAGGGGCGCCGGTGCTGGATTCGAGCGAGTTCATCGTGACCCATATCCTGCCCCGGCTGACCATTACCCAACTGCTGCCGGTGGTTGCCGTGCACCACAATTGCTCGGCCCAGCGCCTGGGTGAACAGGGCGCCACCGAAGCCATTGCCCGCGCCTGCGCTACGCAGATCGCGGTGCTGACCTCGGTGACCTGCTGCGGCTACGCGGGCGACAAGGGACTGTTCATCCCCGAACTCAACCGTTTCGCCAGTCGCTTCGCCAGGAA
>JAQGKH010000319.1 GCA_028290225.1 Devosia sp.
CAGTCCCAGCAGCGCTTCCACCACCGCATGCCCGTCCGGCGTGTTCCATTCCGCCGGCCCCTGCAGCACCGCCAATTCGCACCCGCTGGCGTCCAGCACCAGTGTCGCCGGCAGGCCCACCGCCACCGCCTCGCGCTTGAGGCGCTCGAAGGCAGCAAAGGTGGGGTCCGCATAAAGCGGCAGATGGGCGAACTGCCCCTCGCTCAAGAACGCCTTGGCCTTGGCCAACCCATCCTCGCCGATATCGAGATTGATCGGCAAAACCGCGAACTGCTCGGAATTATACCGCGCGGCCAGGGCGTCCAGCGCCGGCATTTCCTCCCGGCACGGCACGCACCAGCTCGCCCAGAAATTGACCAGCAGCGCTTTACCGCTGAAATCGGCGATGCTCATGGCCCGGCGCGCCTCGTCCTGGAAAGCAAGGGTGGCATAGCCGCGTCCTTCTCCCGTACCGTTGAGCGCCGCCAGCTCTCCAACCGCCGCCATGTCGATGACTTCGGCCTTCTCTGCCTGCACCGGGCATTCGCGCGCCTGGCCGGCATTGCCCAGCCACGCCCATGCCGTTATAGCAAGCGCCACCACACCAATCCCGAGCCCCAGGAGCAACCGGAAGCGACGGCGAGCTTCGGGGCGGGCGGGGCTAGACTGGGTCATGGGATCTCCGGAGAGCACAATGAGCAACAAGATGTGGGGCGGCCGGTTTGCCTCGGGCCCCGACGCCATCATGGAAGAAATCAACGCCTCGATCGGTTTTGATCAGCGCCTGTTCCGCCAGGATATCGCCGGATCGATAGCCCATGCCAGCATGCTCGCTGCAACCGGCATTCTGACGCAGGCCGATCGCGACAGCATCGTGGCGGGTTTAACCGAGGTGCTCGGCGAGATCGAGAACGGCTCTTTCACATTCTCGCGCTCGCTCGAAGACATCCACATGAATGTCGAGTCGCGCCTGCGCGACAAGATCGGCGATGCTGCCGGGCGCCTGCACACCGCCCGCTCGCGCAATGACCAGGTCGCCACCGATTTCCGCCTTTATGTGCGCGATACCATCGACACCCTCCTTGTCCAGATCAAGGGCCTGCAGCTTGCCCTGGTCACCAAGGCCGAGGACGAAGCCGAAACCATCATGCCCGGCTTCACCCATCTGCAAAACGCCCAGCCGGTGACCTTTGGCCACCACCTGCTGGCTTATGTGGAAATGCTCGGCCGCGATGCCGGCCGGCTCGAGGACGCCCGCAGGCGCCTCAACGAAAATCCCCTCGGCTCGGCGGCGCTCGCGGGCACCCCTTATCCCATCGATCGGCACATGACGGCCCAGGCGCTGGGCTTTGATCGCCCCACCGCCAATTCGCTCGATGCGGTTTCCGACCGCGATTTCATCCTCGAAACCCTCGCCGCCGCCGCCATCTGCGCCATGCACCTCTCGCGCTTTGCCGAGGAAATGGTGATCTGGAGCTCGGCCCAGTTCGGCTTCATCAAGCTTTCCGACAAATGGACCACCGGCTCCTCGATCATGCCGCAAAAGCGCAATCCCGACGCCGCCGAACTGGTGCGGGCCAAGATCGGTCGCATCATCGGTGCGCTCACGAGCCTGCTGGTGGTGATGAAGGGCCTGCCCCTGGCCTATTCCAAGGACATGCAGGAAGACAAGGAAGTCGCCTTTGACGCCCTTGATGCCTTTTCGCTCTGCCTTGCCGCCATGACCGGCATGGTGGGTGATCTGGCGGCCAATCGCGAGCGCATGCACGCTTCGGCCAGCGCCGGCTTTTCCACCGCCACCGATGTTGCCGACTGGCTGGTGCGCCAGGCCAATATCCCCTTCCGCGACGCCCACCACATCACCGGCCAGGTTGTTGCGCTCGCCGAAAGCAAGGGTTGCGGCCTTGAAGGCCTCACCATCGAGGATTTCAAATCCGTGGACGAGCGCATCGACAGCCGCATCCACAAAGTGGTGACGGTGGAAGCCTCCGTTGCTGCCCGCCAGAGCTATGGCGGCACCGCCCCGCTCAATGTGGTCACCCAGGCCGCCCGCTGGAAAACGCTGCTGACCGGCCAGCCCGCCGAGCCGCGGGCCCTGGCCAAGAAGAAGGCGCATGGCGGCCATGGCGATGGCGGGATTGAATAAGGCGGCGAACTAGCCGACCTTTTCGCCGTTGAGGCCGGCACGGCTTTTTCGCCTCTCCCCTTGCTGGAAAGGCTGGGGGGCCGGCTGGCACGGTGAAAGGAAACGGAATGCGCCAAACCAAGCGGCAAATGCGTCTCACCGAACGCCATGTCGCCTATCTGCAGCCTCCCCACACCACCGAGATCCTGCCACCTCCACCCGAGGGCATGCACGAAGCCACAATTGAGGAGCATCTCGCTACCCTTGATGGCCTCCTCGCCCAGCGCGAGCAAGGCAGCGAAATCTGGATCTTTGCCTATGGCTCGCTGATCTGGCGGCCGGCCTGCGATTTCGTGGAAATGCGCACCGGTCTCGTGCGCGGCTGGCATCGCGCTTTTTGCCTTGGCTGGAACAATCGCCACCGCGCCAGCCCGGAAAATCCGGGGCTGATGCTGGCGCTGGATCGCGGGGGCGCCTGCAAGGGCGTGCTGTATCGCCTTCCGCCCGACGCTATCGAAGCCAATCTGGTCAAGCTCCTCGAGCGCGAAATGGCCTGGCTGCCCTCGGCCTTTCCGCCCCGCTGGGTCAAGGCGAAAAGCGGCGAGCGCACGGTCACCGCGCTGACCTTCTGCATCGACCGCCATTCGGGCCGCTATGTCTCGGGCCTGCCGGTAAACGCCATCGCCGATGTGCTGGCCAAGGCGGTTGGCACCCGCGGCTCCATGGCCGAATATCTGTTCGCCACCGTCCAGCATCTGGAGGAAATGGGCATCCACGACCCCCATCTCTGGCAGCTTCAGCATCTCGTCGCCGAGCGCATCGAAGCGGTTTTCGAAGGCAAGGCCTAGTGGGGCTTTCGTTTTGCCGGGCTCTGCCCTAGAGACAAGCTGAACTTGCCACCCGCTCGATGTCATTCCCGCGCCGACGGGGATCCATCCTGAGCATCGAGAGCATCATGGTCCACCACTTCGACTATCGCGACGGCACCCTCCACGCCGAGGACGTCAACCTCAACACCCTGGCCGACCAGGTCGGCACCCCGTTCTATGTTTATTCCAGCGCCACGCTGCGCCGCCATGTGCGGGTGATGAAAGCAGCATTCGCGGGCATCGACACCCTCCTTGCCTATGCCATGAAGGCCAATTCCAACCAGGCCGTGCTGCGCCTCATGGCCCAGGAAGGCGCTGGTGCCGATGTGGTGTCGCTGGGCGAACTCGAACGCGCCTTGGCGGCCGGCATTGCGCCGGCCGATATCGTGTTTTCGGGCGTCGCCAAGACCGAACTCGAAATGCGGCGTGGCCTGGAAGCGGGCATTCACTGCTTCAATCTCGAAAGCGAGCCCGAACTGGAGCGCCTCGCCCAGGTCGCTGCGGCCATGGGCGTGGTCGCCCCCGTTTCGGTGCGCATCAATCCCGATGTGGATGCGCGCACCCATGCCAAGATTTCCACCGGCAAGGCCGAAAACAAGTTCGGCATTCCCTATGCCCGGGCCCGCGAGGTCTACAACCGCATCGCCGCGCTGCCCCATGTGCAGGCGGTGGGCGTCGACATGCATATCGGCAGCCAGATCACCGAGTTGCAGCCCTTCAGCGATGCCTTCACCCTGATGGCCGATCTGGTGCGGGACCTGCGCGCCGACGGGCACGACATCACCCATGTGGATGTGGGGGGAGGCCTTGGCATCCCCTATCAGCGCACCAACGAGCCGCCCCCTTCCCCCGAGGCCTATGCTGCCGTGGTGCGCGACAAGGTCGGCCAGCTCGGCTGCTCGCTCGTCATCGAGCCGGGCCGGCTGCTGGTGGGCAATGCCGGCATCCTGGTCACCAGGGTGGAATATCTCAAGACCGGCGCCAGCAATTTCGTGATCGTCGATGCCGGCATGAACGACCTGCTCCGCCCCACGCTTTATGAAGCGCACCACGATATCATGCCCGTCAACGACAGCACCCGCCCCGCCATCACGGCCGATATCGTTGGCCCGGTCTGCGAAACCGGGGATTATCTGGCCAAGGGGCGCACCCTGCCGGCGCCGGCCGAAGGCGACCTTCTGGCGGTGATGAGCGCCGGCGCTTATGGCGCGGTGATGGCCTCGAGCTACAATTCCCGCCCGCTGATCCCTGAAGTGCTGGTGGACGGCGAGCGCTTCCACGTCATCCGTCCCCGCCCCAGCATCGAGCAATTGCTGGCGCTCGACAGCGTCCCCGACTGGCTCTGACCCTTAGCCCTGGATGCCGCGGCGGGCGATGCTGACCACTTCCACCGGCTTGCCCGCCAGCGCATCGTCCACCTTGGCCAGCAGATCGGCCAGGGTAAAAGGCTTGGTGATCACATCATAGATCAGCGCGTCGAGCCCATGGGCCCGCTCGCGCTGGTCGGCAAAGCCGGTCATCAACACGATGATGACCTTGGGATAGGTCGCCGCAACCTGCAGGGCCAGCGCGATCCCATCCATGATCGGCATCTTGATGTCGGACAGCAGCAGGTCAAACCGCCCGCCTTCCTCCTCCATCGCTTCGGCGGCCAAACCGCCGTCCTCCGCCGCCACGACCTCATGGCCCTTGATCGAAAGGGCACTGACCACAAAGGCGCGTACCGACGGATCGTCTTCGGCAACCAGGATCCGGGCCATCAATGCTGCTCCACTTCATGGGCCGGCGCGCTTGCCG
>JAQGKH010000324.1 GCA_028290225.1 Devosia sp.
TGGCAGTGCGGTGATCGGCACCGTGCAGCAGGTGGCGGGCGCTGCGGGAACGGCATTGTTCGTGGCGCTGATGACGCTGCAAACCGCCAGCTTGCTCGCCGGGGGCGCCGAGCCGCTGGCAGCGGCGTCCGGGGGCGTCCGCTCGGCGTTCCTGTGCGGCGCCGTGATCTCGTTGTTTGCCGTCGTGGCGGCGTTTTTCGTGCGCAAGCCTGCCGGGGGCATGCCGGGCATGGGCCACGGGCACTAGGCAGCCCCCATAGGGGAGTTGCGGCGGCGGCCCCGGGGCCGCCGCCCCCGGTTTCAGCGCTCAGCCAGCCGCGGCATCACTTCCACGAAGTTGCACGGCTTGTGCCGGTAATCGAGCTGGTGGCGCAAAATGCCTTCCCACGCGTCCCGGCAGGCGCCGCGCGAGCCGGGCAGGCAGAACACAAAGGTTTCCCCGATCAAACCCGCCGTGGCGCGCGACTGGATCGAGGAGGTGCCGATGGTGGCGGCCGAATACTGGTGAAACAGCACCGAAAAGCCGTCCATGCGCTTGTCGAACAGCGGCTCGATGGCTTCGGGGGTAACGTCCCGGCCCGAAAAACCGGTGCCCCCGGTGGTCAGCACCACATCGATCTCGGGGTCGGCGACCCAGCCCTGCACGGCAGCGCGGATCCGTTGCACGTCGTCGGGCACCACCTGGCGGCCGGCACTGCGGTGGCCGTCAGCCTCCAGCATTGATTGGAGCAGTGCTCCGGCCGTATCGGTGTCGAGGGTGCGGGTATCGGAAACCACCAGCACGGCAATGGCGAGCGGGCGGAACTCGCGGTCTTCAAACCTTGCTGAGATGAACATCGCTTTTCTCCGCGGCTGACGGTTCGGCATCCAGCGCCGCGTCTTCCAGATCAGCAATATCAGCCCGCGGGTCCAGCGCAACGGTTTCCGGCGTCACCTGCTCTTCAGAAGACATGGGCTGGAACGGGGCGCGGTCCGCGGCATCAGGCGCATTGCGGATCCGCATGCGCAAGATCGCCGCAATGGCGAGGATGGCATGGAACACGCCGGTGACCACAAACAAGCCAACCGGTGCGAACGCGCCCATGATCAGGGACGCCACGGCCGGGCCGATGGCCAGGCCAATGCCCAGTGTCAGCAGCATGCCGCCCGCGATCTTGGCAAATTCGCCTTCCCGGGCAAAGTCGTTGGCATGGGCCACCGCCACCGCATAAATCGGATTGGCCGCAAAGCCATAAGCGGCAAACAGCACATACATGGGCCAGCCCGCTACGGGGTTGAGCACCACCAGCACCAGGGCGACCAGAGCCGCAAAGCCCGAAAGCCCGATCATCACCAAGCGGCGATCGACCCGATCCGACAAGCGCCCGAACGGGATCTGGGCAACGGCGCCCAGAATGGCGGCGAGCGCGAACAGGAAGGCGATGCCGCTGGCATCAAGTCCCTGTGCGTAGCCGTAAACCGGCGCCAGCGTGCCGAATGTGCCATTGGCCATGCCGCAGGAAAACGCCGCGATGGCGGCCACCGGCGAGGTGCCGTAAAGCAGGCGCAGATCGAGCCTTGCCGAGGACAGGGGGCGCGGCTGGGGCGTTGAGGTCAGGGCCGTGGGCAGCACTGCGCAGATGAAGCTGATGGCGCCGAGCACGAAAGGCACATAACCGGCCGTGCCGGTCACGGACATGGCGAACTGCCCCATCACCGAGGAAACCATGTTGACCGTGACATAGATCGAGAAGGTCGTGCCGCGGCTGCGATTGTCCGAAACCTCGTTGAGCCAGCTTTCCACGATCATGGCCGCGCCGGCAAAGCAGAAGCCGGACAAGGCGCGCAGCAGGATCCAGCTGACGTCGTTGATCATCAAAAGGTTCAGCAGGATCGTCACGGTGCCGATCGCCGCCATGACCGAGAAGGCGCGGATATGCCCCACATTGCGCACGACGAGCGGGACGACGAGCGAGCCGGACACAAACCCGACCGACCAGCCCGTGCCGATCAGCCCTAGCGACAGGAGCGAAAACCCTTCTTCAGCCCCGCGCACCGACAGCAGCAGCCCCTGCAGCCCGCCGCCGAACATCAGCAAGGCAGAGCCGAGGAACAGGGCATAGATCTTGATAACGGAGGCCATGACGCTTTCGGGGGAGAGTGTTGATTCGCGCTGGTTGGATCACGCAACGGTGACATTACGGCGGCAGAACGCTCCGGCCCAGAAGGCAGATGCTAATTGAGGCCCAATTCGTCGATTTTGTGCCTGAGGCTGAGCAGATCGCGCCAGGCCTGCTGCTTGGCGGCCGGGTTGCGCAGCAGATAAGCGGGATGGAGGGTGGCGATGGCCTCCACCTGATGCGTGCCGATGGCAACACGGCTCCACTTGCCCCGCATCTTGATGATGCCGGCCGTGGTGGCAAACACGGTTTGCATGGCCGGACCGCCCAGCGTCATCACGACGCGCGGGGCCACCAGTTCCACCTGCCGCTGCAAGAACGGCAGGCAGAGCGCCAATTCCTCGGGCGTGGGGACCCGATTACCGGGCGGGCGCCAGGGGACGGTGTTGGCAATGTAGACCTTGCTGCGATCCAGCCCGATAGCGGCCAGCATCTTGTCCAGCAGCTGGCCGGCCCGCCCCACAAAGGGGCGCCCCTGGCGATCTTCCTCGGCACCCGGCGCTTCGCCGATCAGCATGATTTCAGCCTCGGAATTGCCATCGGCAAACACCAGCTGGGTGGCACGTAGCTTGAGCCCGCATCCGTCATAGGCCCCAAGGATCTGCTCGAGTTCGGCAAGGCTTTGCGCCTTGGCGGCAAGGCTGCGCGCTTCAGCCGGATCGCCGCCCAAGGCCAGGGTAGGGGCTGGCGCCGCGACGGCACCGGCATGGCCGGGGGAGGCGGGCGGAGCGACACGGGCGGGCGGACGCTGGTTGAAGCGGTCCACCGGCTCTTCCCCGAGCGCCAGATCCACTCCGGCAGCTCGATACCATTCGAGCACCGAGACCATCTCGGCGTGATTTATCGGTCGCATCTCGGCCATGTTCTCTGTTATGGCACAACCCGTTTGCCGCGGCCAGCCGCGCATAAAAAGAGGCGTTTGAGGATTTCATGGCAGAAGCGGGCGAGCGCGAAAGCCTTTCCACCGATGTCGTCATCGTTGGTGCCGGCCCCGCGGGCCTGGCGGCTGCCATTCGCCTCAAGCAGCTGCATCCCGATCTGGGCGTGACCGTGGTGGAAAAGTCGGCCGAGATCGGCGGGCACATCATCTCGGGCGCGGTGATGGACCCGAAGGGGCTCGATGCGCTGCTGCCGCAATGGCGGGAAATGGGCGCGCCGGTCGGGCCGGCGGTGACCCGGGACAGCTATCATGTCCTGACCGCCACCGGTGGCTTGCGCTTTCCCCATTGGCTGATGCCCCCGCAAACCCAAACTCCGGGCGGGGTGATCGTGAGCCTGGGGGACCTCGTGCGCTGGCTGGGCGAGCAGGCGCAGGCGCTGGGCGTCGATATTTTCCCCATGACTGCTGCCGTGGATGTGCTGCGCACGGGAAACGGGCCGGTGCGCGGCATCATCACGG
>JAQGKH010000012.1 GCA_028290225.1 Devosia sp.
GGTGGAATCGAGCACATGAACGACGGGAGCGGGCAGCGCCAGGCGTAACCCATCCTTGCCGCCAAGGGCCGCGCCATCGCCCCCGCTCCTACATCGAGCGGTCATCAGCGCCGACGCAGGCTCCGAAGCTGCAGCATCAGGCGCTGAGGGCGACCCTGTTGGGCGCTTGTGCGCCCCGGGGCGGCAGGGCGTCAAGGGACTCTGGATGGTCCCGCTTTTCCCTTGTCGCCCCTGGCATTTGGCTCTAGTTTGCGCGTGATTTCAGGCGTTGAAAGGGCACTTCGCTGCACACCGTCCTTGTTGGCTCCACCGCGCGTGCGGGTCGATACGCGCCCGGCTCCGGGCTTTCTGCAGCACCTCCCGCCAGCGCCCTTGGGCGCTTCCAAACCATGCCCGCCAGCCGCCCTGCCTTCCGGGCGCCACAAAGATGAACCGCGCCTGAACCGCTGTTCATGCGCATGGCAGCGTCTTTTATCCTCGCACAAAAAAACAACAGGAGCCCCATCACATGAACAAGTCGCTTGCACTCGCCCTTGGCACGCTCATGGTCGCGGCACCCGCCCTGGCCCAGGAAGAGCCCGTGCTCAACGTCTACAACTGGTCCGACTATATCGCCGAGGACACCATCGCCAATTTCACCGCCGAAACCGGCATCCAGGTGAACTATGACGTCTACGACAACAACGAGATCGTCGATGCCAAGCTCCTGGCGGGCTCCTCGGGCTATGACATCGTGGTTCCCTCGGGCAATTTCCTCGAGCGCCAGATCCAGGCCGGCCTGATCCTGCCGCTCGACAAGAGCCAGCTGACCAATCTGGGCAATCTCGATCCCAAGGCTTTGGAAACGGCGGCGCTGGTCGACCCGGACAACGCCCATGGCGTGCCTTATATGCTCAACACCATTGGCCTGGGCTACAACACCGCCAAGATTGCCGAAGCGCTGGGCACCGACACCCCACCTACCAGCTGGGACCTGCTGTTTGATCCCGCCACGGTGGGCAAGCTGGCTTCCTGCGGCGTGGCGGTGATGGACAGCCCCTCCGAAGTCATGGGTACGGCCCTGCATTACCTGGGGCTCGATCCCAACTCCGAAAGCGAAGAAGACCTGGCCAAGGCCGAAGCGCTGGTCACGGCGATCAAGCCCTCGGTGCGCTACTTCCATTCCAGCCAGTATATCGACGACCTGGGCAATGGCGATATTTGCCTGGCCATGGGGTATTCGGGCGACATGTTCATCGCCGCCGACAACGCGGCCGAAGGCACCGAAGTCGCCTATCTGATTCCGGAAGAAGGGGCGCCGACCCTGTTCGACTTCCTGGCCATTCCGGTCGATGCGCCCCATCCGGGCAATGCCCACAAGTTCATCGACTACATCCTCAAGCCCGAGGTCGTGGCGGCCATTACCAACACGGTGTTCTACGCCAATCCCAATCCCGCCTCGCTCCCCTTCGTGAACGAGGACGTCAAGTCCAACCCCTCGATCTATCCCTCCGCCGAAACCCTGGCCAATGCCTTCACCATGAAGGCCCACTCGCCCGAGTTCGAAGAGGTCTTGACCCGCACCTGGACCCGCATCAAAACCGGCCAGTAACAATCCCGGCTTCGGGGCGGCCACAGCGCCGCCCCTTCCATTTTTTCGAGTGCGCCATGGCCAAGAAACCCCAGATCGCCGCCGACACCCGACCCTGGCGCGACCCGGCAGCCAAACCCTTTGTGCGCATCAAGGGCGTGACCAAGCGCTTTGGCGATGTTTATGCCGTCAACGAGGTCTCGCTCGACATTTTCCAGGGCGAACTGTTCTGCCTGCTGGGCGGCTCGGGTTCGGGCAAATCCACCCTCTTGCGCATGCTGGCGGGCTTTGAAGAACCCACATCGGGCACCATCGAGATCGATGGGCAGGACATGACCCGGGTTGCGCCCTATCAGCGCCCGGTCAACATGATGTTCCAGAGCTATGCGCTGTTTCCCCATATGAGCGTCGAGCAGAACATCGCCTATGGGCTCAAGCGCGACCACCTGCCCAAGAACGAGATTGCCGACCGGGTTGCCGAACTGCTCAGCCTCGTCAAGATGCAGGATTATGGCAAGCGCCGGCCGCACCAGCTTTCGGGTGGGCAGCGCCAGCGCGTCGCCCTGGCCCGCTCCCTCGCCAAGCGCCCCAAGCTCTTGCTGCTCGACGAGCCGCTCGGCGCGCTGGACAAGAAGCTGCGCGAGGAAACCCAGTTCGAGCTGGTCAAGATCCAGGAATCGCTGGGCGTCACCTTCATCGTCGTCACGCACGACCAGGAAGAAGCCATGACGCTCGCCACCCGCATCGGCGTGATGAACTATGGCGAAATCGCCATGATCGGCGAGCCCACCGATATCTACGAATTCCCCAATTCGCGCTTCGTCGCCGGCTTCATCGGCTCGGTCAACATGGCCGAAGGCGTGGTGATCGAGGACGAGCCCGACCATGTGCGCATTCGCTCAAGCGAATTGGGCTGCGACATCTATGTCAGCCACGGCGTCGATTGCGCCCCCGACCAGATCCTGTGGTGGGCCGTCCGGCCCGAAAAGATCACCCTGTCGCGCGACAAGCCCGCCGACGAATTCGACGCCAATATCACGCGCGGCGTGGTGGAGGAGATCGGCTATCTCGGCGACATGACCGTTTACCAGGTCGTGCTGGCCAGCGGCAAGCGCCTGCGCGTCACCCAGACCAACACCGTGCGCGGCAATCCCGACGCCATCACCTGGGACGAGGAAGTGTATTGCGCCTGGGGTGGCAATGCCGGCTCGGTGCTGACGGTATGATGGGGTATCGGGACCAGAACGATCCGCTGGGCCTTGGTCTCCCCTCCCCCGTGAGGGGAGGGGTTGGGGGTGGGGGTCCATCCGTGGACCACAAGACCACCCCATCCCCGACCTTCCCCTCAAGGGGGAGGGAGGGCTTGGCACCGGCATCGGGGCAGGAAAAGGCAGCGGCATCGCGGCTGCTTGCAGGCGCCACGGGAGCCAATCATGTCCAGTTTTGACATCGACAATCCGCCGCCGCGGCGGCGGACCTGGACCATGGTGGAGCGGGGGCTCGCCGCTGTGGGGATTTCGGGCAAGATGCTGGTGATCGCCGCACCCGCCATCTGGCTGACCGTGTTTTTCCTCGTGCCGCTTGCGGTGGTGTTCGGCATTTCGCTGTCGGTCAAGCAGTTCGGGCGGCCGCCTTATTCCGATCTCATCACCTTTGACGAGGAAGGCACGGTGCAACTGACGCTGCACCTGACCAATTATCTGCGCCTGTTCACCGACAATCTCTACGTCGCCGCCTACTTGTCCTCGATCCGCATCGCCTTCATCTCCACGGTGATCACGCTGCTGATCGGCTATCCGATGGCTTACGCCATTGCCCGCGCCCCCGACCGGTGGCGCAGCATTCTGCTGATGCTGGTGATCCTGCCGTTCTGGACCTCGTTCCTGTTGCGGGTTTATGCGCTGACCGGCTTCATGCGCCCCAATGGAGTGATCAATCAGCTGCTCGGGGTCTTCGGCATCCCGCCTGTGGTGATGATGCAGACCGATTTCGCGGTTTATGTAGGTATCGTCTACACCTACCTGCCCTTCATGATCCTGCCGCTCTACACCAATCTGGTGAAGCTGGACGGAGCATTGCTGGAGGCCTCGGCCGATCTGGGCGCGCGGCCCTGGCGCACCTTCTTGTCGGTGACAATGCCGCTATCCATGCCCGGCATCATTGCCGGCTCCATGCTGGTGTTCATCCCCGCCATCGGCGAATTCGTTATCCCCTCGCTCCTGGGAGGCCCATCCACCCTGATGATCGGGCGCGTGCTGTGGGACGAGTTCTTTGCCAACACCAACTGGCCGCGCGCGGCCGCCGTGGCTGTCGCCATGCTGGTCGTGGTGGTGATCCCGATCATGCTGCTGCAAAAGGCGCAAGACGCCGTGGTGGAGAAGTAAGATGCGGCGCGGCTGGTTTCTTCCCATCGCGGCGGCGCTGGGCTTTGTGTTCCTTTACGCCCCCATCATCTCGCTGGTGGTGTTTTCGTTCAACGAATCCCGGCTGGTCACCGTTTGGTCGGGCTTCTCGACCAAATGGTATGGCGAGCTCCTGGCCGATCCGCAAATGCTCGGTGCCGCCTGGCTGAGCCTGCAGATCGCCGCGATCAGCGCCACCATTGCCCTGGTGCTGGGCACGCTGTGCGCCGTGGCGCTGGTGCGGTTCCGGCGCTTTCGTGGGCGCACCGTGCTGGCCGGCACGGTTTCGGCGCCGCTGGTGATGCCCGATGTGATCACCGGCCTCGCACTTCTGCTGCTGTTCGTGGCCATGGAAGGCACTTTGGGCTGGCCGGCGGGCCGGGGCATGCTCACCATCATCATCGCCCATTCGGTGTTCTGCATGGCCTATGTGACGGTGGTGGTGCAATCGCGCCTGACCGACCTCGACCTCAGCCTTGAGGAAGCGGCGATGGATCTGGGCGCCAGCCCGGTGCGGGTGTTCTTCGATATCACCCTGCCCATCATCGCGCCGGCGCTGGTCTCGGGCTGGCTGCTGGGCTTTACCCTGTCACTCGACGACCTGGTGATCGCCAGCTTCGTCTCGGGGCCGGGCTCGTCCACCCTACCCATGGTGATCTTTTCCAAGGTACGGCTGGGCGTGTCGCCCGACGTCAATGCCCTGGCCACCATCATCATCGGCATCGTGGCGTTGGGCGTGCTGGGGGCAACGCTGTTCCAGCTGCGCGGGCGCGCCCAGCCAGCCAAGGGCTAGCCCGCGCCCGTTCAGCAAGCTGTGACTGGACAGCCCCGCGATGGCCGGGCATGTTCCGCCCATGTTCAACCAATGCAAAGGAGGTGATCCAATGTCTCATGAGATTACGGCGCTCAACAAGGGTTTTGGATGCGGTGGTCTGGCAGGCGAGGCACGCCTCGGCTAACAACACCTCCTCGGGCTCTTGAGGCCGATAAACTCAGAAAGGGCTGCCGCAAGGCGGCCCTTTTTCATTGGGGCTTACACCGCGCGGGCATCGAGCCGCAAGGACTGGGCAAGGCTGGTCTGGTCCAGCACCGCCCGCGTGGCCAGCGTCACCCGCTCAAACACGTGCCGGATCTCGCAGGCCTCCTCCTTCTGGCAATCCTCGCAGCGCCGATATGCGGTCAGCGACAGGCAGGGAAGCGGCGCGATGGGCCCGTCGATCAAGCGCAGCACCTCCCCATACATCACCTCTTCGGGCAGCCGCGCCAGCGCATAGCCGCCGAGCCGGCCGCGCCGGCTGGTGACATAGCCGGCCCGCTTGAGCTCGAGCAGGATTTGTTCCAGAAACTTCTTGGGAATGCCCTGCTGGCGCGAGATTTCCCCGATCATCATGGATTCGCCCCGCCCCGCCCGGGCCAGTGCCACCAGGGCCCGCAGCGCATATTTCGCCTTTTGCGAGATCATTGCGGATGCGCCTCAGCCACGCGGCTCGGGCG
>JAQGKH010000034.1 GCA_028290225.1 Devosia sp.
GTGGGCTTTGGCGCCATGACGCCCACCGCGCCGCTGAAGCTGCGGACAGATGTGGAGCAGAGCACCCCCCATGGCGATTATCGCCTGCTCGGCGGCGAGGGCGCGTGGCGACTCGAAGCGCAAACGAGCGAGGGCTGGGTGCCGCTTTACAGGTTCGATCCCATGGCTGCCGGGGATTGGGCAGCCGCCAACCAATATCTGGCCAGCGACCCCGCTTCTCCCCTGCGCCGCCATCTGGTGGCGGCGCTGTCGCCCAAGGGCAGCCGCATCAGCTTGCTCGACAACCAGCTTTCCGTGCTGCCGGTGGAGGGCGATGGCGAGGCGCGGCAGTTGAGCGACCTGGCGGATATGCGGGAGGTGCTGACCACCAGCTTTGGTATCACCTTGCCTGAACACGAGCTGCTGGATGCCCGGCTCGAAGCGGTTCTTGCCGGCATGAACCTCCTGTCGGCATGATCGTGCTCCCCGCCGTATCCGCGCCCCTTGCTCGGGGGCCTGCGGGACAAGGCCTGTCTTGCCGCCACGCGTAACCTGACCACCATTTTCAAGGCAGCCTGCGTCCCATGATCACCATTTTCGGCTCCACCAATCTCGATCAGATCGGCACCGTTTCGCGCCTTCCCCGGCCCGGCGAAACCGTGGCCGGGGGCACTTTTTCGGTTTCCCCCGGGGGCAAGGGCGCCAACCAGGCCCTTGCCGCGCGGCGGGCCGGTGCTGATGTGCGTCATGTTTCGGCGGTGGGCGACGATGTGTTTGCCGAGGCGGCACTGGCGCTGCTCAAGGCTGACGGCATCGATCTCAGCCAGGTTCGGGTGGCGAGCGAGCCCACGGGCATCGCGATGATCTTGGTGGATGGGGACGGCGAGAACGTCATTGCCGTATTGCCGGGCGCCAATGGCACGCTGAGCCCGGGCGATGCCGATGCGACGCTTGCCGAGATGCAGCCCGGCTCCGTGCTGCTGCTGCAGCAGGAAATCCCGCAAGAGGCCACCGCACGGGCGCTGCAGCTGGCGCGCGAGCGTGGGGCGGTGTCGATCCTCAACACGGCCCCGTTCCTGCCAACCACCGCGGCCATTGCCCCCCAGGCGAGCATCCTCGTGGCCAATGAAAGCGAGTTCGCGCTGCTGTGCGGGGGGCCCCAAGCCGATATCGTCCAGGCGATGCAGGATTGGGCGAGCCGGCACAAGCAGACCGTGATCGTGACGCTGGGGGGTGCCGGAGCCAGGGCCGCCACGCCCGATGGCTTGATCAGCGTGCCGGCGCTGCCGATCACGCCGCTCGATACGGTAGGCGCGGGAGATACATTTTGCGGCTATCTCGCGGCAGGGCTCGACGCCGGCCTTGACCTAGAAGCGGCCGTGCGGCGAGCAACGGTGGCGGCGAGCCTGGCTTGCCTCAAGCCGGGAGCCCAGCCGGCCATTCCCCGCTCCGCCGAACTCGAGCCCTACGGCCAGTAGCGCAAACAAAAAGGCAGGCCCGAAAGCCTGCCTTTTGCTTGTTGAGTGCAATGCGCCTATTTGGGCGCCAGGACCATCACCATCTGGCGACCTTCCGAGCGGGGCTGCGACTCGACCTTGGCCAGGGCTTCCATCTGGTCCTTCACCTTGATCAGCAATTGCATGCCCAGTTCCTGGTGCGCCATTTCGCGGCCGCGGAAGCGCATCGTCACCTTGACCCGATCGCCATCGTCGAGAAAGCGCTGCACCGCCTTCATCTTGGTCTCGTAGTCGTGCGTGTCGATATTGGGACGCAGCTGGACTTCCTTGACCTCGATCACCTTCTGCTTCTTGCGCGCTTCGGCTGCCTTCTTTTGAGCAGCATACTTGAAGCGCCCGAGATCGAGCATCTTGGCGACCGGTGGCTGGGCGTTGGGCGAGATCAGCACCAGATCCAGGCCCGCTTCCTGGGCCTCCGCCAGCGCTTCGCGAGTTCGAACTATGCCGCGGTTCTCACCTTCGGCGTCGATAAGCTGAACATCGGGGCTGGCGATATCCTCATTGGAGAGCGGCCCATCTTTCTGGGGCGCAACGGGTCTCATGGGACGACGAATGGCAAGCGTTCCTTGTGCTGTTAAGCAAAGTGGTGAAAACAGGCGTAAAATCGTGGTAGCGGCAGCGGAAGTCAACTGCGCAAGCAGGGAAATCTTCACCGCAGTGCCGTGCCCAGCCTTCTTAAGCGCTTGGAGCGGGCCTTGTGTTCCCGCTTGGCTAATTATTGGTGCAGAAATGGGTGAACCCTCCATGCTTTATGTTGGTACCGGCAGCAGCGCCCGACCGATCGCCGTAGCCCGACGCGAGGGGGGCGCTCCGGGCATTTTTTGGCTGGGCGGGTTCCGTTCCGACATGAATGGCAGCAAGGCCCTGGCGCTGGATGGCCTGGGCGCCGAGCAGGGACTGGCGGTTACCCGGTTCGATTATTCGGGCCATGGGGCATCGGGCGGCGCGTTCGAGGCGGGCACGATCAGCCGCTGGCTGGAGGAAGCCGAGGCGGTGTTCGCCACCACGGGCGGGCCGCAGATCGTGGTCGGCTCGTCCATGGGCGGCTGGCTCGCCCTGCTCCTCGTGCGGGCGATGCTGGCGCGCGGCGATCACCGCGTGGCGGGCTTGGTGCTGATCGCCCCGGCGGTCGACATGACGCACGATTTGATGCTCGAAGACTTCACCCCTGCCGAGCGCGCAGCGCTGGAGAGCCAGGGCTATGTGGACCAGCCTTCGGCATATTCAAACGAGCCCTACCGGCTGACGCGAGCACTGATCGAGGATGGCCAACAGCATCTGTTGTTTGGCAGCGTGATCGAAACGGGCTGTCCGGTGACCATCCTGCAGGGTGGCGAGGACCCCGACGTGCCCCAGGCCCACGCCATCAAGCTCGTCACCCATCTGCTGCATGATCCGGTGACCCTGACGCTGATCCCCGATGGCGATCATCGCCTCAGCCGGCCTGAGGACCTGGCGCAGCTGCGCGATGCGGTGCTGCGGCTGGCGGCCGGGGCCTAGACGCGCCTCGCACCGGGGTTTGTGGCCGCCTCCACCCGGCGCTCGGATGCCGATCATGCCGGCGCGACGCTCAGGATCCCTCCCCTGCGAGGATGGCCCGCAGGCCCTCGCGGTAATTGGGATGGAGCAGCTCGATCCCCAAAGCCGCCTTGATCGCGCCATTGGCGACGCGCTTGTTGTCGGCATAGAACGAGCGCTGCATCGGCGTCAGCTCCGCCTCGGCATAGGGGATCGCAGGCGGGGGTGCGATCCCGAGCAGGTCAGCGGCATAGGCAACCAGATCCTGGGGTGGGGCGGGCTCATCGTCACCCAGATTGAAGGTGCCGGCCAGCCGCTGCCTGCCCGCCAGCGCCGTTATGCGCCCGATATCGTCCACATGGATGCGGTTGAACACCTGGGCGGGCTTGACCAGCCGCCGCGCCGTGCCGTTGCGGAGCTTGTCGAAGGTGGAGCGGCCCGGTCCGTAGATGCCGGCAAGGCGCAGGATGGCCAGGGGCAGTTCGCGCCCCTCGGCATAGTTGCGCCAGCCCGCTTCCGCCGCAACCCGGCGGTCGGAGCGCTCATTGCGCGGCACCAGCGGCGCCCCTTCATCGATCCATTCGCCGCCAAAGTCGCCGTACACGCCAACCGTGGAATAATAACAGAGCCATTGCAGGCCGGTGGCGGCATCCAGATCCGCCCGATGCTGCTGCAACGCAGGATCGCCTCCTCCATCAGGGGCGATGGAGAGCACCAGATGGGTCGTGGCGCGCAGATCGGCGCTGAGGTCAGGGCTCGGCGAGGTGCCGGTGAACAGGTGGGCGTGGATGCCGCGTTCGCGCAAAAGCTGCGCCTTTTCCGGACTGCGCACGGTGCCGCTGATGCGAACACCCGGCTCCAGCTGCCGGAACTGCTCGACTGCGGCCAGCGAGGAAAAGCCCAGGCCGAAGAAAAACACGTTCATTGCAGCTTAGCCGCCCATTCCGCCCGCACCGCGTCATCGGTTTCGACCGGCAGGTGCTGCTCGCGCAACTCGGCAGCATCGTCGGCATGCAAGCGCCGCGCCGCCCACACCGCCGCCCCCCGCACCAGCGGATCCGCATCGCCGAGGCGCGCAACCGCCAACGGCGCCAGCGCCGGATCGGCACTATTGCCGAGGGCGATCAGTACATTGCGCAGGAACCGCGCCAGGCCGATGCGCTTGATGGGCGAGCCGCTGAACAAGGCGCGGAAAGCGGCATCATCGAGCTGCACCAGATCGGCCAGGGCCGGCCGCTCCAGATCCTCGCGGGCCTGCAGCCGGGCTTCGCGGCTGGTTTTGGCGAACTTGTTCCAGGGGCAAACCGCCAGGCAATCATCGCAGCCATAGATGCGATTGCCCAGGGGAACACGAAACTCGAGCGGAATGGGGCCCTTGTGCTCGATATTAAGGTAAGCAAGGCACCGCCGTGCATCGAGCCGATAGGGAGCAGGGAAGGCATTGGTTGGGCACACATCAAGGCAGCGCGTGCAGGAGCCGCAGTTCGGACGATGCGGGGCATCGGCCGGCAGTTCGGCCGAGGTGAAGATGGCACCCAGGAACTGCCAGCCGCCCCAATCGCGGCTGACCAGCACGGTATGCTTGCCCTGCCAGCCCAG
>JAQGKH010000035.1 GCA_028290225.1 Devosia sp.
ACGGCGCGAACCATCTGGTCGTCGGGACTGCCGGTATCGCCCATGGTGAAGCGTTCGCGGCTGAAATCGGCCGAAGCACCGAGGCGCTTAAGCTGGTTCATGATGGTGCCGCCCGATTCGGCCTTCCAGTCCCAAACCCGGCGCACGAACTCCTCGCGCCCCAGATCGCGGCGCGAAGGTTGCTGGGCTTCGGCAAGGCGGCGCTCAACAATCATCTGGGTGGCTATGCCGGCATGGTCGGTGCCAGGCTGCCAGAGCACGTCCTTTTTCAGCATCCGGTTGAAGCGGATCAGGATGTCCTGGATGGTGTTGTTGAGCGCATGCCCGATATGGAGCGAGCCGGTGACATTGGGCGGCGGAATGACGATGGTGAAGGTTTCGGCGCCCGGCGCAGCCCCTGCCCCGGCAGCAAACGCGCCAGCCTTGAGCCAATCCTCGTAGATGCGGCCTTCAACGGCAGCGGGCTCATAGCTCTTTTCGATCATCGGTCACTCGCAACAACAACGACCCGCCAGTTGGCACTGGGCGGGCCTTGGATAAATCTGCCGGTGTATCAATCAAATGCACGCCGCATGGTCAACTGCGGCGCGCGACCGGATGCAAAGTTACTCGCCGCGCGAAACGCGGGCAATCTCACGCTCGACCATGCGCTCGACCACGGCGGGCAGGTTTTCGTCCAGCCATTCCTTGAGCATGGGGCGCAGCATGTCGCGCATCAGGGCTTCAATGGTGAGGCCGGCATTGCCCAGGCCAATGCCATTGAGCTTGGTGATGGAACTGCGAACCGCAGCCTTGGTGGCCGGGCCCAGCAATTCCTCGGCAAAATCGCTGCTGAGGGTGGGATCAGGCAAAGGCGCGGCCTGACTGATCGTGGCCTGCGGCCGCGGCGCTTCGGGCACGCGGACGGGTTCGGCAAAACGAGGCTCAGGAATGCGAACCGGCTCTGGATCGGGGGCGCGGGTTTGAGCCACCGGCGCGGCGGGCTCTTCGGGCTCAAAGCCCATGGGTTCAGGTGCAGTCACCAATGCGTCCTCCCCGTTGTCATCATCCTGATTGGCGGCCTGGGTATCGGCCAGGATCGCCTCGAAGCTGAAAGGAGTTTCGGCTTCCCCGCTGCCCTGGGCAACGATCTGGGCGGGCGACAAGGCCAGGGGCTCGGGATCCTCGAGGTGGTCGTCGAGGTCAACAGCCATCGGGCCGCCATAGGTGCGAACGGGCGTGGCCTGCATGGGCGCGGGCGCCGGCTGAATGGACGAGCGCCGCGGGATCCCCGCCGCATCATCATCGGCGATGATCTGGCGGATGGACGACAAGATCTCGTCCATGGAGGGTTCTTTGGGTGCAGGCTTGTTCATGATGGGCCTCTCGCTTGGGCTGGACGAAAGCTGCTCGCCGTTGCAGCCAGGATGATTCGTCAACAACACATTAACCCGAGCAGAGGTGCTTAGGGAATCGCCCAGTCAACGGGCGGGCGGGATGTCCCCTAAAAGTTGTGGCCGGGCAAGGCCCAGCCACCAAAGCTTGTTGCTGCGCCTCTTGGCTCAGTCGTCCTCGACGACCCGCAGTTCCTGCCAGACGTCTTCAACTTCCTGGGTGTAGTTCACGGCGGTCTTGGTTTCCACCGGAAGGCCCAGTTCGTTGGCCGTCAAGCGGCCGATCGCGGCGAGGAGCGAGAAGGTGGCGATCACCTTGCTGCTGGAGGCATTGATCAGCCCTTCGCGGGCGCTGATCAGTTCGGCCTGGGCATTGAGCACGTCGAGCGTGGTGCGCGTGCCCAGATCCCGCTCCTGGATCACGCCATTCACCACTTCCTGGCCGGCGGACACGGCCGACTGAGCGGCCTGAATTTGGGCGTCCGCATTCTGGATGCCCGCCCAGGCGGAGATCACGGCTTCGCGGATCTGGTCATAAACGGACATGGCGTCCACTTCAGAGCGGATCTGATCGAGATTGGCCTGACGGACACCGGAGCCCAAAGCGCCGCCGGCATAGATGGGAATATTGATGTTGAGGCGCATCTGGCCGCTGACGCCCTGCGGGCCGCCGGGAGAGGCAATGCCGGTGCCGATCTGGCCGCTGACGGTGGCGGTGGGCCCAAAAGCGCCTTTGGCCGCGTCGCTGCCGGCCTGAGCGGCGCGGATGGCCGCCTTGGAGGTCAGGATAGCGGGGTGGGCGCTTTCCGCTTCGGCGATGGCCGATTGAAGGCTGGAGGGAATAAGGCGGGCGAAGTTGTGGCTGCTTTGCAGATTGCGTGGCGCCGAGCCGACATAGCGCTGAAAGGTGGCTTCGCTGACTTCGAGGCTGTTAACGGCAGCTTGGTAGGCGGCCTGACCCTGCGCCAGGCGCGCATTGGCCTGGGCCACATCGATGCGAGTGCCCTCCCCGACCTCGAGCCGATCCCTCGCCGAAGACAGCTGGGTGTTGTAGAAGTTGACGTTTTCCTGCCGCAGACCGACCAGTTGCCGGTCGCTCAGCACCGACATATAGGCCTGCACCACATTGAGCAGCACATTCTGCTCGGTGTTGCGGATCTGGTATTCGGCGATTTCAGCACCGGCGCGGGCGGCTTCGATCTGCGCTTCGGTCTGAAAATTGTCGAAGATGGTCTGGTTATAGGACAGGCCGGCATTGAGCGCAGCGTTGTCCTGCAGCGGCCCGCCGATGGCCGTCCAGCTATAGGTGCCGGACACCGAAGCGCCGATGGTGGGCAGCTTGCGGGACTTGGCCTGGACGATGTTTTCAGCGGACGACTTGGCTTCCAGCAAGGCCGATTGCAGATCGGGCGCATAGGCATACGCGGCCGTTAACGCCTGGGTGATGGACTGCGCCTGTGCCGTGGTGGCACCAAGGGCAAGTGCCAAAGCCAACGCGCTCACGGTTAGTCTAACGCGTATGCTCAATTGCGCGCCTCCAATACAAACCAGACACTACGCTGTGCTGTTGTTGCAAACAACCAGCCCAGCAGAGCTAGCACGACAAAGTGCACGAATCGTTGAAATTCGTGCCTAGATGGCAACACTACAGCAACCTTAGAATACGAAGTTTTCCTCAGGCTTGGCGAGCCAAAGAGGCGGCAAATGGGCATTGAACTCGGCGCGGGCCGCTACATTTTGCCCGGTCCGCACGAAAAGATGGGCCACAGCCACGCCGCGCTC
This sequence comes from Devosia sp., assembly GCA_028290225.1. Lineage (GTDB taxonomy): Bacteria > Pseudomonadota > Alphaproteobacteria > Rhizobiales > Devosiaceae > Devosia. Next base: position 3,156 of record JAQGKH010000035.1, read on the forward strand.
GCGAATCAGCGCCACCATGCGGCCGCCATCCCGCAGCAGCGGATAAAGGTTCTGGGGCGCGGCATCGAGAGTGCCCTCGACGATGATCACGTCGAAGTCCTCGCCCTTGAGCTGGTCCGGCCCGCCCGCACGCACCTGCGCATTGGACAGACCGAGCTGGGCCAGGATGTCGATCGCCTGCCGGGCCAGCGCTTCGCTTTCCTCGAGGCCCAGCACGGAAGCGCCCAGGCCTGCCAGAACCGCCACCGAGTAGCCGGTGGCGCAGCCGATATCGAGCACGGCGTCGCTGGAACGAATATCGGCCAGCTGCGCCATGCGGGCAAAGGTCAGGGGCATGGGCAGGAAACGCAGACCGTTCTCGCCAAGCGGGTGGGTATCGTCGATGTAAGCGACGGCCTGACGCTCGGGTGGAACAAACAGTTCGCGCGGGACCCGGCCCATCTGCGCCAGCAGGCGCCGGTCCACCACACTGTTGGTGCGCAGCTGGTTTTCCACCATCTGCTTGCGCGCACGTTCGAAATCGCTCATCGGCTGGCTTGTCCCGGAGGTGATATGCCGGACGTGAATATCCCTGCCCTGCCCGGCTGGCAAGCCGATCACGCCAGACGCGACAAAAAGCGGTGCGAAAAGGCAGGGAAATGCGGCGCGGCATGTCGGGCATGGGGCAACGGCGGGGCGCGAACCGACACTGCGCCGCGGCAGCAGGTGGGACCGCGTGGGGCGGGACGAGGTTCTGGTGGGACGCCCCGATGGGTCTGCCGCTAATGTTTTAGCAAAGACGATCTTGCATAAGCCAGGGGGCTCACCTAGAAACTGCGCCGGTGAGGCCACGTGGCGGAGTGGTGACGCAGCGGATTGCAAATCCGTGAACCCCGGTTCAATTCCGGGCGTGGCCTCCAGCATTTTCCCATTATGATCAGCGAGTTTCTGGCGCAGGCTGCGATAGCACCTGGCTGATGTTGTGAGGGCGGGTCTGGCGAACTGCTGGCGCCATCCGGAAGCGTGAAGTGGCGCAGACAAAGCCGCGCACATGATTCCGCACCGATATGTGGCACGCATTGCCGAACTTGGCAGCACTGGCCAAGCTCCCGTGGCATCGCCAAGTTATCGCCAGGCACAAATAAATCGCTTCTTGCTGCACGAGGCGTGCTTGCGCAGAGTTCTCGCGCTTAACTGAGGGCGCCAGGCGCATCCCTCAATTCAGGCTCAATAGATATTAATTACACTTCTTGCCATTCGGGCGGATAGTAAGGTTAATTTAGGGTTGTTCTCTGTTTAACTTAGTTAATACTTCCTTTCAATGACGCTTCTGAGTAGTTGTTTCGCACCGATGGCGTTGGTCACGGGTTGGGTCGATCCCAGCACGCGTTGTATTAATTGAGGAGCAAAATATGCGCATTATTCTGATCGCTGCGGCGGTACTTTCCCTTAGCGCCGGTGCCGCTCAGGCGGCCAATATTGCACTGCTATCGCAGGCTGGCTTGGGCAACCGGCACAATATCAGCCAGGGCTCGCTTTTGGGGGACAACCTTGCAGCAACCACACAAAGCGGTGTTCTGAACAACGCCAGTGCAGGTCAGCGCTCGATTGGCGGCCTCAACCTGGCCGGCACACGCCAAATTGGCTGGCTCAACAGTGCTCGCACCAACCAGGTGGCGATCGGCGGCTTGAACGACGCCGGCACTTCCCAGACCGGCGTCCTGAACCGGTCGCGAACCAATCAGTTCTCGGCTTTTGGCGGCATCAACGAGTCCGGCACGAGCCAGGTCGGCGCATTCAACCAATCGCAGACTAACCAGATCGCAGTCGGAAGCGGCGCCAACTACTCTTCGACAAGCCAGTCCGGCCTGGGCAATGCCTCGAGCGTCAGCCAGGTTTCATTCTGAAGAACAGAATAAACGCGGCGGTGTTTCTCCGCCGCGTCACTGCATTCCTGGCATTGCCTAGAACTGGCCAGTAATCGAGACTGTGGGCGTAAAGCTCCACATTGACCCAAAGCTCAGCGAACTGGCGGTCTGCGAGGCCCCGTCATAGGTGAGAGCGCCATCATCGGTTCCGGCATAGGAACTGGTGGCCGAGCCTACCGATCCGTCGCGCGTGACTGTCGCGACGCGCGAAAGGTAATCGAGCGTGCCGCCAAAGGTCAGCTGGCGATTTGGTGCCAGGGCGACGGTCATCGACGGCGACACCTTCCCAGACCAGGCCAGGCCATCAGCTTCCAGATCAATACCGTTGGCATTATTGACGGTGGTCATCGGCACAGCCGCCAAAGTGCCGCCGCTGACCGAATAACTTTCCTGCCCCTCGTAGCTGTCGCGGACATAGTAAGCTCCACCTTCGAGGCCAAGCGAGAAGGTAACGGTGTCCGACACGGGCTGGCTCAGGGTGAAACCGAGAACTCCGCCCCAGTAATGGGAGTTCAGTGTTTCTTCCCTCAGCATGGAATAGAGCGGAAAACTCGTGGCGCTGGGGGCAGCTTCGGGAAGGTCGACGGTGGTCGTGGTGTTGATCGATTGGTGGAGCAATCGATAACTTGGCCCCACATAGCCCTGCAACGCCATCGCTCCCGCACTGGTGGACATCGCCAGGGTCATATCCACGCCTGAATAGATCAGATGGCGATCGACACTTGTGCTCACGGTGAGGCCGGTGAGGTCACCGGCACCAAAGAACGCCCCGCCATCGGTGGCCGCAACAGCGCCATAGGCGGCAGCACCATCGATTGCGCCCTGCTGGGCTGCCACCGCGGCCAGAGCGAAACTGTTGTCGCCGCTGGCGATGGTCACCCCATAGTCGTTGACAGCGCCCGCAGGATTGAGGGGCGTGTCGACGTTGATCGCTTCGCCGCCGCCCTGCGGATTGGCGTGGATGATGGTGGCGGTGGCCGCGGAGTTCCCGGGCGCGCTGCTGGTGGCGAGCGCGATGCCGGCATTGCCGGGGGTTGTATAGCCACCAAGGACCACAACGCCG
>JAQGKH010000041.1 GCA_028290225.1 Devosia sp.
GCTTCGATGAACACTTCCAGATTGGCTCGGGCAGCAGCCTGTCCCACAAACTCGGAAAAGCCGGAGGGACGCAGCGCCACATCCAGGGGCTCGTCGCGCCCGGCAGCCGGAGAGGTAAGATCGGTCATGGCGAGCCCCTCAGATAGCGCATAGAGGCAGCGTCAAGGGCAGCAAACCGGCGCATCACTGGCTCAACTCCCGCAAGCCAAGCCGGATCAGCTTTTCGGTTGCAGTGTCATCGCCCTCGCGTGCCACTACCCGCGCCAAGGCGCTCGAGGCCTGCGCGCCCGAATAGCCCAGATTGACCAGGGCCGAAACCGCATCCGCCACATTGCCGCTGGCAGTGCCTTCGCCCAGCGCGGTTTGCAGGCCCAGAGTGCCGGCATCGATCCCGCCGCCCTGCGGTGCCTTGCCCTTGAGTTCGGTCACGAGCCGCAGCGCCAGCTTGGGCCCCACGCCATTGGCCCGGCCGATCATCGCCTTGTCCCCGAGCGCGATGGCGCTCGACAATTCCGCCGGGGACAGGGCCGAAAGGATCGCCAGCGCCACGCGAGCGCCCACGCCCTGCACGGTCAGGAGCAGGTTGAACCAGCCCTTTTCCGCCTCGCTGCCAAAACCATACAGCCGGATCAGGTCTTCGCGCACCACGGTCTCGATGAACACCACGGCCGCCTCCCCCACCCGCGGGAGCCCCTGCAGCGTACGCGACGAGCAGAACGCCTCGTAGCAAACGCCCCCGACATCGATCAGCACATGATCGTCGCCAAAGCTATCAACCAGGCCCTTGAGCTTGCCGATCATGCGCTGGCCCGCGCCCGTTGCGCGGCGACGCGATGATGGGCATGGCAGATGGCAATCGCCAGCGCATCGGCCGCATCAGCGCCCTTCACCGTCGCCGTTGGCAGCAAGGTCTTGACCATCAGCCCCACCTGCTCCTTTTCCGCGTGGCCGGTGCCCACGATGGATTTCTTGACGAGATTGGTGGCGTATTCAGCCACGGGAATCCCCCGATGGGCCGGTGTCATCAGCGCCACGCCGCGCGCCTGCCCCAGGATCAGCGCCGAACGGGGCCCCGAATTGACAAAAGTTTCCTCCACCGCCGCTTCATCGGGCGCGAACCGCTCCAACAGGTCGGTGAGTTCGGTGAACAGGATGGCCAGGCGTTGCGCCAGTTCTCCATCGGTCGGCGGGGTGATCGTGCCGCAGGCAATAAACTGCAGCCGGTTGCCCAGGCTCTCGATGACCCCCCAGCCACAGCGCCGCAGGCCGGGATCGATGCCGATGATTCGCACTGGAACTGTCATGAGCTTTCCTTACCCGATGGCCGCCCTCCTACCAAGCAAAAGTGAACAAAGCAGCAACAAAAAGCCGCGCAGGCCGGTGGGATGCCAAGGGCTGCTCCCGGCCTGCCCTGATTGTCGCCCGAGCTCCCAGGCCATCCTGTCGAGGATATGGGCGTAGGCGGCCAGCGAGCGCTGGCGGCGCCCGCCAGCCTGCCGCGTTGAGCGTAATGCTTGTTCTGGCGCGCCGGTCAGCCTCGGTCGCGCGGCATGTCTGGGCCGCACGACATTTTCCCAGCTTTTGCGCATCGCCGATCAGCGTCTTCATTGCGCCAAACCGGCGGCAATCGGGGCGTCATCGTCACGGCCGACCGGCCTGCCGGCTGGTGCCCCGAACCGAGCGCCTGCAGCACCCGCCCTTAATCGGCGAGCTTGGCCATGTCCTCGTCGCTCATCTCGAAGTTCGAGTAAACATTCTGCACGTCGTCGTCTTCTTCCAGCGTCGCGATCAGCTTCATCAGCGTCGCGCCCTTTTCGGCGTCGATGGGCGTGTTGTTCTGCGGCTTCCACACGGCCTTGACCGATTCCGCCTCGCCCAGTGACTTTTCCAGCGCGGCAGCGACCTCAACCATCGCCTCGAAGCTGGTGTAGATATAGTGCCCGTCTTCATCGCTCTCGACGTCGTCGGCACCCGCCTCGATCGCCGCTTCCATGATCTGGTCGGCGCTGCCGGCGCTGGCCGGATAGGTGATCTCGCCCACCTTGTCGAACATGAAGCCGACCGAGTTGGTTTCTCCCATGGCCCCGCCATTCTTGGAGAAATACGAGCGCACATTGGAAGCGGTGCGATTGCGGTTGTCGGTCAGGGCTTCGACGATGATCGCAACGCCACCGGGGCCATAGCCCTCATAGCGGATCTCGTCGTAGTTCTCGCCCTCACTGCCCATCGCCTTTTTGATGGCGCGATCGATATTGTCCTTGGGCATGGATTGGGCGCGGGCATTGGCGACGGCTAGTCGCAAGCGCGAATTGAACGCCGGGTCGGGCATGCCCATCTTGGCCGCCACGGTGATTTCGCGGGCCAGCTTGGAAAAGACCTTGGAACGCACCGCATCGCTCTTGCCCTTGCGGTGCATGATGTTCTTGGCATGTGAATGGCCGGCCATCGGTCAGTCCTTGGGTGTGGTGTTGGATCGGTGGCGCGTTATAGGCAAGCGCGGCCGGAATGTGAAGCGACACTAGAACTCGGGCAAGGCCGGCGCCAGCACGCCCCCGACCCGCACCGGCAACACCTTGACCGCCAGCCCGCTGCGCGGATCGGTTTCCACCGCCACTCCACACAAGGTCGCCTCGCCCTCGGCCGGGGTGAACCGTCCATTGGCGATGCCGGTGAGGAACCGGTTCAGCGGCTCGTCCGGGTCAACCCCGATCACCGAGTCATAATCCCCGCACATCCCCGCATCGGCCATCAGCGCAGTGCCCCCTTTGAGGATCCGCAGATCGGCGGTGGGAATATGGGTGTGGGTTCCCACCACCAGCGTCGCGCGTCCATCCAGGAAATGCCCCATGCCCTGGATCTCGGACGTGGCTTCCGTATGGAAATCCACGATCACCGCATCGGCCTGCTCCCCCAGCGGGCAGGCGGCAATGGCAGCTTCCACCGCCCGGAACGGATCGTCCGATGGCCCCATGAACACGCGCCCCAGCGCATTGATCACCAGCACCCGGTGCCCGTTGCGCCCTTCAACGAACATCGCCCCACGGCCCGGCGTGCCCGGCGCCATGTTGATGGGCCGCACCAGCGTGGTTTCGCGCTCGATAAAGGAGATCGTGTCGCGCTGGTCGAACGCATGGTCGCCCAGGGTGACGATATCGGCACCCGCCGCGCGAATGCCGTTGAAATGCGGCTCGGTGAGCCCGCGGCCATGACTGGCATTTTCCCCGTTCACCACCACGAAGTCGAACTTGTAGCGCTCGATCAAACCCGGCAGCCGGTCGGCAATGCCGTCCCGGCCGGAACGGCCCACCACATCCCCCAGAAACAGCAACTTCATGGCGTGTCGCCGAATTGGCGCAGGCCCGTTTCGGTCACCACGGCGTCGAGAGCAATGTCATGCTCGTCTCGAGGAAGGAGGTCAAATTCCTGGGCGGCAAAGGCAAGCCCGACCAGGCGCGCCCGGCTTGTCGCGCCGGCAAAGCTGCGGTCGTAATAGCCCCCGCCATAGCCCAGCCGCGTGCCCAGGCGATCAAAGCCCAACAGCGGCACGAGCACGATGTCGGGGTCCGTCTTGGGCGCCAGGGCCGCTGGCGCTAGCGTGCCAAAGCCGGCGGCATAAAGCGGAGCGTCCGCTTCCCATACCCGCCATTCCAGCGCTGCCTCTGCCGCGACCACGGCCGGCAGCGCTACGCTGCGCCCATCGGCCAGCAGCCGCATCATGATGGGCTGGCAATCCACTTCTTCTCGCAGCGGCCAATACCCGGCGACCACATCATCGTCCGGGATCGCCACGCCGGCAAAGAAATGCTGCGCGACAGCCTGCGCCGCCCGGGTGCGTTCCTCGGGCGAAAGTGCCGCCCGGCGCGCCCTGGCCGTCACGCGCAGCGCCGCCTTGGTGTCTTCGATACGCTCAACAACCATAAGGCGCTTTTGCCTGCCGCAAGAAAATAAGGTGCCACCCTGGCCGTGGGATAAACGATCCCGGGAACCTACTTACGTAGGTGGGCGCCGTATGTCCAAGCCCACGGGCCTGGTCAGGGACAGCTCCCATTAGGATCGATAAGGCCCCGGGGATATTGGTATCCAACACGCACCGGGCAGCAAGCGATATATAGGCACTTGCTTGCCGGGTGCAAAGGGGGTGAGGCGCGCTTCTGCAGCACAAATCTTCGGGCGCCCCGGCACCGCTGCTGCCCTCGTACAATCCCGATCAAGTCTTGGATCCCGCAGCCATTTGGCTCATTCTGACGATGCGCAGCCCATCACGGCGTCGCGCAGCCCTGTCGCCACTCGGGAACTGCACTTGACCAAGCTCCTCGCATCACGGTGGTCCAAAGCCGCAGCCTGCCTGGCAGCGCTGCTTGTATTGCTGGCGGTCCAACTCCCCGCCATTGCCGCCGGGACGGGGGAACCCGCCCGCTCCTGCTTTTCCCTTGGAGACGAGCCTGTCTGCATCGCCGAGCCCACTTATGTCGCCGATGTGTGCAGCGCCATCTCGCGCTTTTCCCGCCACTGGCAAATCCCCGAGGCATTCTTTGCCCGCCTGATCTGGCAGGAAAGCCGCTTTGATCCCCAGGCCATCAGCCCGGCGGGTGCCCAGGGCATCGCCCAGTTCATGCCCGGCACCGCGCGGCTACGCGCCCTTGATAATCCTTTCGATCCTGCCCAGGCGCTGGCCCGCTCGGCCGAATATCTGCGTTTCCTTGAACAGAAATACGGCAATCTGGGCTTGGCCGCCGCGGCCTATAACGGGGGCGAAGGCCGCGTGTCGCGCTTTGTCGCCGGGACCAGCGGCGTCGCCGGGGAAACCCGCAACTATGTCTCGATCATCACTGGCCGCCCGGTGGATTACTGGCGCAACGAGGCTCCCGAGCCGGTGGATTTTACCCTGGAGCCGGCAACGCCCTTCCAGGACTCCTGCCTCGACATGGCCTCCGCGGTTCGCATGCCCGACCTGGATTCCACCGCCGCTGCCTGGCAACCCTGGGGGGTCCTTATCGCCCAGCACAACAGCAGCGATGTCGCCCGCAGCCGCTTTGAGTCCGCACAGGCCAAATTCTCCAAAGTGCTGGGGGAGGAACCGCTGCTGCTGATCACCGTGCGCAATCCCAATTTCGGGCCGCGCCTGCGTTTTTCGGCCATGGTGGGGCGCCCCACCCGGGCCGAAGCCACGGCGCTGTGCAACCGCCTCATCGCTGCGGGGGGCAACTGCATCGTTCAGAAAAACGGCTCCTGAGCCTTATTTCTGCGGGATCAGCGCCGTTTCGTCGAGCACACCGGCAACGATTTCGAGCGAGCGCGCTGCCTGCTCCAGCTTGCCGGAAAACCGCTGTTCCAGCGCGTCCATCTCGCCGGCAAGCTGTTGCCCCGCCACGGTTAGATCCTTGATCTCGGCCTGCAGGGCCGCGATCCGCTTTTCCGCCTCCGCCAGTTCGTCCAGCACCGCGATCCCCGCCATCACTGTCAGCCGGGTATCGCCGATATCGCCCACCGCGCCCTTGATGCCTTCCACCTGGGCGTCAAAGCGCCTGGCCAGCCCGATCAGGTGCTTTTGCTGGCCTTCCTCGCAGGCCATGCGGTATTTGCGGCCGTTGATCTCGACATTGACTTCGGGCATCGCCTACTCCGCCTTTGCCAGCACTTCGCGCACCGTTTCCATGGCGCTCACCAGCCGGCGCGACACTTCATGGGCGCTGTCGTCGAGCCGCTTGGCGCGCGCCGCTGTTTTGTCGAGTTCGGTGGCCAGCCGCGCCCGCTCGGTGACGAGCCGCTGCGTGTCCACTTCGATGCGGTTGAGGCGTCCCATGCGCTGCTGCAGATTGCTGGAGCTGGTTTCCAGACGCGCCAAGGCACGATCGAACCGCGCCATCGCCGCGCCGATCCCGTCCTGAAGCTCGCTCTCACTCATCGCCAACAACACTCTCTGCGATCATCGATTCCGGCCGCCGCAGGGTGCCCCACCGCCCCGGCTAATGCAACGGGCTTGCATTCCACGGCAATTGACAGGGTGCTCCAACCTGTTATGCCTCGACCCAACCTCGGGACGCTCCAGAAAACCGGTCTTCGTCCTGTCTTTTGTGCCCATCGAAACGAGCGGACAATGACCAACACCCCCCAGCAGAACGACCTGGCCAACGCCATCCGCTCCTTGTCCATGGATGCGGTGGAAAAAGCCAATTCTGGCCATCCGGGCCTGCCCATGGGCTGCGCTGATATTGCCACCGTGCTTTTTACCAAGATCATGAAGTTTGATCCGACCGACTACAAGTGGCCCGATCGCGACCGCTTCGTGCTTTCGGCCGGCCATGGCTCGATGTTGCTCTATTCGGTGCTCTACCTGACCGGCGTTCCCGGCATGACGATCGATGAGATCAAGAACTTTCGCCAGCTAGGCTCGAAGTCGCCGGGGCATCCGGAAAACTTCGTCACCAAGGGCGTTGAGACGACCACCGGCCCGCTGGGTCAAGGCATCGCCACCGCGGTCGGCATGGCGCTCGCCGAGCGCATGATGAACGCGGAGTTCGGCGACGCGGTCGACCATTTCACCTATGTGCTCGCTTCCGACGGCGACCTGATGGAAGGCGTCTCGCAGGAG
>JAQGKH010000067.1 GCA_028290225.1 Devosia sp.
ACCGGCTATCAGGGCCCGGTGGTGCTGTGCAGCGTGCGCTACCTGCCCATATCGGGGCATTTCACCACCTCCGAGATCACCAATTACCTCGCTGAAAGCGGGCGCATCGTCATCTGGTACGCGCCGCTGGGCGATACCGGCTATTTCATCCCCTATCGGGTATTGCTGGGCACCAATATGGGCGACCTTTCCATGGTGCTGACCGGGATGCGGTTCTAGCCGGGCCATTCTGCTGCCCACACTAGCCATTGGCGCAGCCGCGCCGGTTCTCGCAGCGCGTCTTGGCTTGGCTTGGCTTAGCTTGTGCTGCGCCAGCCAGCGCATGCCTGCCAACATACCCCCACGCCCGATTGTCACCCCGGGTTGGAGCCGGGGGCATCGCGAGACCTTTTAGTTCGGCGCCATCTGGCCCCGCACCACCAACCCTGCATGACCGGGCACCTCAAGATGGATCCCGGCTCAAGGCGGGGATGGCATCGTGCCAGGTCGTGGTGCCGCGCTCACCTCAGCACCCGATCACGCTAGCGCTGCGATCCCCGCAAGCGCCTGGGCTCGTCGCCTGCCGCCAGCGCTTTCCCCCGATTGTCACCGCGGCCTTGAGCCTGGGGCCATCGCAATTCGCCGGCGTCGATAATCAGCAAGGATGCCAATGCGTCCCGCTCCCCTTGCAAACCTGCGGGGGCTCCCCCTTGCGTCCCCAGCGCTGCGCCACGGCGAAAACCCCCAACATCTTTCCCCAACCCGGGCCTGGGCGCTGTCCCGCCATAGGACGGTCAAAGGCTTTTTTCCTAACATCCGCTGGCCGATCACCCGCCCGCCGGGGGCGAAGGAGTAAATATCGCCGCCCGATCCTTGGCAAACGCCTTCAAACTCCGGCAACAACAGCCGATTCCTTTGCCCTGTTAACGCCTAGGCAACACCGATGAACCGCTTTTGGGGTGCCCATCGCGTCCTTGCCGCCCGCCCGATCCATTCTTGTGCCCCACCGCTCCCCAACCACCAGCCCTTGGGGGTGAACAAAGCCGGATTGTTGATTCCGCCGCGATTCTCCCCCTGTTCGTTCACGCTCTGGATCAATCATTACGCCGGCGTCGGCGGGCGGGGATAAACTGTGCCAGGCCGGGACGAGCCCGGTTCGCCGCCGCTCTTTGCCCATGCCGCCGCGCCGGCGCGGCAAACGACGCCCCGCCCCGTCCCGGATCGGCACAGTCAATGGCGACAAAGCTTAACTTGAGCGTCAACATCGACCATGATGCCGGCGTCCAAGCGTTACGGGGATAAAAACTTTGGCTCGCCCCGCGGTAAGAACCCGCTCATCTTTGGACCCATTCCGGCGCCGTTCACAATCGGTTCATCTTTGTGAAGCTTTTGTGGCCGAGTTGACCCCTTGCCGCCGCCCTCTTGTGCCCCAGCCACGTTATCCCCACCAGCAGAGGTGTGGAACAAACCGGCATCGCGTGATTCTCACCGATTCACCCCCTGTTCGTTCCCGGCTTGTTCGAAGGGCAAAAACCGGGCTAGAAATCGCCCTAAATCCTGTCCCCTCTTGGGACAACGGGCTGCCCTCGCAACCGGCAGCGCGAGACCCTACATCAGCAGGGCCATGAATTTTTCATCCTCCTCCTCGCTCAAAGCGATCCTCGGTCCCACCAATACCGGCAAGACCTATTACGCCATCGAGCGGATGCTCTCGCATCCCTCCGGCATGATCGGCCTGCCGCTGCGCCTGCTGGCACGCGAGGTTTATACCCGCGTGGTGGAACGCGTCGGCGTGCAGTCCGTCGCGCTGGTCACGGGCGAAGAGCGGATCGTGCCGGCCAAGCCGCGCTTCTGGGTGTGCACCGTGGAAGCCATGCCCTCTGATATCCGGGTGGATTGCGTCGCCATCGACGAGATCCAGACCGCGATCGACTTCGACCGTGGCCATGTGTTCACCGATCGCATCCTCAATGCCCGTGGCATCCACGAGACGTTGCTGTTGGGTGCCGCGACCATGGCGCCGGTAATCCGCAAGCTCCTGCCCAACGCCGAGATCATTGATCGGCCGCGCTTTTCGCAGCTAACCTATGCGGGCTCCAAGAAGATCTCCCGGCAGCCGAGCCGCTCGGCCATTGTCGCGTTTTCCGCCCGCCAAGTTTACGCGATCGCCGAATTGATCCGGCGCGAGCGGGGTGGGGCCGCCGTGGTGATGGGAGCGCTGTCGCCGCGCACCCGCAATGCCCAGGTCGACATGTACCAGAACGGGGACGTGGATTTCCTCGTGGCGACCGACGCCATCGGCATGGGGCTCAACCTCGACATCCACCATGTGGCCTTTGCCGATGACACCAAGTTCGATGGCCACCAGAGCCGGCCGCTGACCGCCGCCGAGCTCGGCCAGATCGCCGGCCGGGCCGGGCGCCACGCCCGCAATGGCACCTTCGGGGTCACTGGCGGCACCGAGCCGTTTGATGAAGAAATGATCGTGGCGCTCGAAACCCACGACTTCGAGCCGGTAAAAGTGCTGCAATGGCGCAACAACAAGCTCGATTTCTCATCCATCAGCGCGCTGCGCGACAGCCTTGAAATGGCGCCGGATCACCGCAGCCTGACTCGGGTGCCCGTGGCCACCGACCAGCATGCGCTGGAGTTCGTGGCTCGCAACGAGGCGGGGCAGTTGGCACGTGGGCTCGATGGCGCCCGGCTCCTGTGGGAATGCTGCCAGATCCCGGATTACCAGGGAATCTCGCCCGCGGCGCATGGTGAAATCGTCACCCGCGTTTATTCCGACCTGGTGCGCCACGGCGCCGTGAATGCCGATTGGGTGGCCGAGCAGGTCCGCTTCTCCGATAATGTGGCGGGTGATATCGACACGCTCTCCAATCGGATCAAGCAGATCCGCACCTGGACCTTTGTCGCCAATCGCAAAAACTGGCTTGCAGACCCGGCCCATTGGCGCGAAAAGACCCGTGACATCGAAGATCGGCTGAGCGACGCCCTGCATGAGCGTCTAACTCAGCGGTTCGTCGACCGCCGCACCAGCGTGCTGCTCCGCCACCTGAAAGACAAACGTATGGTATCTCCCGAGATCAATGACCGTGGCGAAGTGCGCCTTGAAGGCCACCTGATCGGCACGCTGGAAGGCTTCCGCTTTACCCTGGCACGTAATGACGGGGATGTTGACGCCAAGGGCCTGCGGGCTGCAGCGGACCATGCCGTGGCGCCCGAAATCCGCAACCGAGCCGACCGGCTGGCCGGAGCGCCCAACGAGGAATTCGTGCTGGCCACCGACGGTCGGCTGCGCTGGAAGGGCGATCTTGTTGCCGAACTGCTCGAAGGCGACACCCTGTTGCGCCCGCGCATCCTGCTGCTGGCCGACGAAGCGCTGACCGGGCCCGATCTCGAGCGCGTGCAGGATCGCCTCAATTTGTGGCTGCGGCACCATATCAATACGGTGCTCGAAGGCGTCATGGCGTTGGAAGCGCCGGCTGACCTTGACGGCGCTGCCCGCGGCATTGCCTTCCAGCTGTTTGAAAATCTGGGCATCCTGCCGCGCACTGCCGTGAGCGACGAGGTCAAGGGGCTGGACCAGGATGTGCGCGGCAAGCTGCGCAAGCTGGGCATCAAGTTCGGCGCCTATCACCTTTACCTGCCGCTGTCGCTCAAGCCAGCGCCGCGCGAGCTGGCGCTGATCCTTTACGCGCTCAAGCATGGCGGCGTGCGCCAATCCGGCGTAACCGACATCCCCCATATCGTCCTGTCCGGCCGGACCTCGTTCCTTGTCGACCCCGAAGTCGATACTCGACTTTACGAGGTCGCCGGCTTCAAGGTCGCGGGCAAGCGCGCCGTACGCATCGATATCCTCGAGCGGCTCGCCGATATCATCCGCCCGCTGATTGCCATCGATCCCGGACACTACCAGGGGGAAGTTCCGGCCGGGGCGGCAGAAGGCAATGGCTTCCGGGTCACAGTCGAGATGACCTCGCTGCTGGGCTGCTCGGGCGAGGATTTCGCCTCCATTCTCCAGTCGCTGGGATACCGGTTGCGCCGGACGCTCAAGCCGGCAGTCGTGCCGGCAGCTGCAGCGCCTGAAACAGCCACTCCCGCCGAGGCGAGCGCGGAAGCGCCTGCTCTAGAGCTGACGCTTGGCGATAATCCGAGCGAAGTGGAACCGAGCGGCGCCGCGCAAGAACCCATGATCGAGGCTCTGGCGGAGCCGCTGCCGCTGGACATTCCGCCGACCACCATCATCG
>JAQGKH010000114.1 GCA_028290225.1 Devosia sp.
GAGCGTGAGGTGCTCGGGCCGAACGCCGATGGTAGACGCTCCAAATTTCGCCGCAAGCGCACCCGTGAGTAGGTTCATCTTGGGGGAACCGATGAAGCCGGCGACGAACAGCGACACGGGGCGTTCATAGAGCTCAAGGGGCGTGCCAACCTGCTCCACCTTACCGGCGTTGAGCACTACAATCCGATCGGCAAGCGTCATGGCTTCAACCTGATCATGGGTCACATAGATCATGGTCGTGCCGGGCAATGACTGTTTCAGGGCCGCGATTTCGAGCCGGGTCTGCACGCGCAGAGCTGCGTCCAGATTGCTGAGCGGTTCATCAAACAGGAAGACCTTGGGATCCCGCACGATCGCACGGCCGATGGCGACGCGCTGGCGCTGGCCTCCCGAGAGTTGGCGCGGAAGTCGATCGAGCAACGGCTCAAGCTGCAGCTTGCGGGCCGCATCACGCACCTTGGCGTCGATTTCTGCCTTGCCGAGCTTCTGGATCCGCAGGGCATAGGCCATGTTGTTGTAGACGCTCATATGCGGATAAAGCGCATAGGACTGGAACACCATGGCTATGCCGCGCTGGGAGGGCGGGGTTTTGGTCACATCAACGCCATTGATGCTGAGCGAACCACCACTGGTGGCCTCCAGGCCCGAGATGCAGCGCAGCAGGGTTGACTTGCCGCAGCCCGATGGGCCGACAAAGACGACAAATTCCCCCGAAGTGATCTCCAGGTTCACGCCCTTGAGGATGTCGAAGGCGCCAAAGCGCTTATCGAGATTGCTGATCGTCAATCTAGCCATGAGTGCAACTCCCGGTCGGCCTAGCGGACGAACACGGCCTTTTCGGTTTCGCGTTGATCAAAGAGCCGGAAGGCCGTTTCGGCTTCGTCGAGCCGGAAGGTGTGGGTGGCGAGTCGTTCCAGGTCGATCTTGTGGGTCGCAATGGTGGTGAGGATGTCCTGATATTCGTTGATACCGAAGTACCAGGAACCGAATACCGTGAGTTGCTTGCGGATGAGCTGGTCGCTGGTGCGAATGGTGGTTTGGGCGTTTTCGCCCACAAAGGCCATCCGGCCCAGCGGGGCCAGCGCATCGAGGGCCATGTTGTGGGCCGCCGTGTTACCCGAGCAATCGATAGCGCCCGTCAGCCCCTCGCCGCCGGAGAATTCCTGGATGGCCTGGGCTGCCTGCGGATCGGTTGGATCGAGGACCAGATCGGCGCCAAGCTTTTTGGCGAACTCTCGGCGCTCGGCGATGGGGTCAAGCGCGACCACCTGGCCACCCAGCGCCTTGGCCGCCAGTACGCCGCTGGACCCCATCGGCCCGAGCCCCCAGATGCCGATACGGGCAAGCCCATTGACGCCCACCTTGCGGCAGGCGGAGAACAGCGTGCCAAAGGCATCGGTCGATATGGCGGCGGCAACCGCCGACATGTGATCGGGTACTTTGAGCAGATTGCGTGCCGGCACCTTGAGGAACTCGGCATTACCGCCATCCATGGTGAAACCCAGGCATTTCCACTTGGCGCACAGATGCATGTCGCCGCGCCGGCAATGGGCACAAACGCCGCAACCGACGGCGAGATAGACCGCAACGCGATCGCCCACAGCAAACTCGGTTACCGCATCACCCGTTGCGACGACGGTGCCCGCCGGCTCATGGCCGCAAACGAAGCCCCCGGTGGCGTCCCCTCCCCCCACGACCGCATTGCCGTAATAAAGGCTGAGATCGCTGCGGCAAATGCAGGAGGCATGCATTTCCACCAGCACATCGTCGGGCCCCACTTCGGGAACGGGGATCGAGCGGACTTCCACCTGCTTGTTGCCCGGCAGGAACACGGCTTGCATCTGGGACACTGAATTTCTCCTGTTATTTGACGGCGCCGGCGGTGAGGCCGCGCACAAATGATCGCTGCATGGCGAGGAACAACACGACCAGCGGCGCGAAAGCGATCAGCCCGGCGGCGGCGATGCCACCGTAATCTACGCCGTAGCGGCCCTGCAGGCTCGCCGCGCCCACTGTCAGGGGCTTGAGGCTTTCGGTCTGGAACACCACCAGCGGCAGCAGGTATTCCTGCCAGGCAAAAAGGAAGGTGATGAGGCCAAGCGACATGAGGCCTGGCTTGACCACGGGCACGACAATGGTGAGGAAGAGCTTCATGAGCCCGGCCCCGTCCATGACCGCAGCTTCGATCAGCTCGTCGGGTACTTCCTGCATCACCGTACGCATCATGAAGACCGAGAAGGGCATCAGAAGTGCCGCTTGCGGCAAGATCACCCCGATGCGGTTGTCGATCAGGCCAAGCGCCTGCAGGTTGCCGTAGAGCGCGACGATCACTGAGGGGGCGGGCACAACGAGGCCGGCGAGAAACAGGGCGAAGAGCAGCTCCTTGCCGGGAAAGCGCAGTTTGGCAAAGGCAAAGCCGGCCAGCGGTGCCGTCAAGAGCACCAGCAGGGTGACGCTGGTCGCGGTGATGACGCTGTTGAAAAAGTAGGTGGAAAAGCCGGCCTCGGTCCAGATGCGCCCGAAATTGGCAAAGTTGATCGGCCAGCTCAGCGTCAAGGGGCCGGAAAACAGGTCGGCTTCGCTGCGGATGGCGGCCAGGAATACCAGGTAGACCGGCACCAGCGCGTAAAGCGCAAAAACGAGGAGAACAAGGTTCTGAACCAGGCGGGTGCTTTTGGTCATGGCTTCCTCAACAAAGCAAAAGCGGCGGCGCTGATCGTGAGAACAATGATGAGCAGCACGACGGAAAGGGTGGCCGCGTAGCCGAAATCACCGACAAGGAAGAAGGTCTTGTAGATATGGGTGGTCAGCACTTCCGTGGCGTAGCCAGGGCCGCCCTGCGTGGTCACCCAGACCAGATCAAAGAAGCGCATCGCCTCGATGGCGGCATAGAGCCCAAGAAAAAGGGTGGAGCCGCGCAGCAGCGGAACCGTGAGGTCGCGAAATTTTCGCCACCAACTCGCCCCGTCAATCGAGGCCGCCTCATAAAGTGCCGGATCGATGGACTGAATCGCGGCCAGATAGATGATCACGCAGAAGCCGAAAAAGGTCCAGGCGCCCACGACATTGAGCGACAGCAGCGCGGTGCTCTCCTGCGCCAGCCAGGCGCCGCCCAGGCCGCCAAGGCCGACCGCCTCGAGCCCGAAGTTGAGGAGGCCAAAGATCGGGTTGTAGATCCAGCCCCAGATAATTCCGGCCACCACCAGGGGAATGGTGCGTGGAATGAAGTAGATGGCCCCAAGCCAGCGCACCACATTGGTGCCGCGCTCGGCCAGTATCGCGGCAATGACCAGCCCTGCCAGCAGCGGAAAGGCCAGAGTAAGCACCACCCAGATGGCGTTGTGCCACAGGGCGGTCCAGAACACGCCATCGCCAAGCAGGCGGGCGTAATTGGCCAGGCCAATGAACTCGCCGATAATGCCATTATCCCAGGCGAAAAAGCTGAAGCCGAAGACTTGCAGGATCGGCAGGCCCACAAACAGCAGATAAAGCGCCAACGAGGGCAGCAGAAACAGATAAGCGGATCGGGTGGTCAGCATGGCTACTCGCGTCGTGGACGTGGGAGGCGGGCCCCGGTGAGCCCGCCTTGAGAGCGCCGCCGGTCAGGGCACCCAGCGCTCACCGTTGTCGATCGCGGTCTGCCAGGCCACGTCCATGGCGCTGAGGAACTCATCAGGGGTGGCGTCGCCGCCCACCATCCGCTGCAGTTCCGCATAGAGCACCTGCGTCACGCTTTCAGGCACCGTCGTATGCAGGTCGTAGAAATTGGCGTCCGGGGTGGCCAGACCTTGCGTGTAAAACGACTTGACGATGGGCAGGGCATCCCATTGCTCAAGCTCCTCGGGCGTGGTGCCAATTGGGACGAGATAGCCCTTTTCGACCCAGACTTCGCGGCTGGCGGGCGAGATCAGGCAGTTGATGTAGGCGGCAGCGGCATCCTTCACGTCCTGACTGGCATTGGCCGATACCTGCCACTGGGAGCCCTCGCCCCACATGGTGCCAGGCGCCACGCCCTCCCCGATCGGGGGCAGCATGAATACGCCGAGGTCGAAGGAGGCGCCTCGCGCCATGTCCTGCAACACCCAGGTACCGGTAATGGTCATGGCCGCGCGCCCGGCGAGAAACAGGGCATTGGCTTCGTCATAACCGATGCCGTTGAAACCGTTCGGGAAGTAGTCGTTCTCAGCCCAGGATTGGAAAGTCTCGGCCGCTTGCTTGAACTGCTCGTTGCTCCAGGGCGTGTCGCCGAAAAGCACTCCTTCCTCGACATCTTTGCCGGCGGTCAGGCCAAGCAGCAGGCTCAAAGTGTTGGTCGCCGGCCAACGGTCGCGATTGCCAAAGGCGATCGGGGTGATGCCCTTGGCCTTGAACGCCTCTACGGCAGCCTGGAACTCGGCATAGGTGGTGGGAACCGCGATGCCATTTTCCTCGAACAGCGCAGGATTGTAATAAACCCCCATCAGGTCCTGCTCCATCGGCACGCCGTAGATGGCGCCTTCAAAGCTGTTGCGGCCGCGGTAGAAGTCGTTGATGCCTTCCCAGCCATACTGCTCGTAATAGCTGTCGAGCGGCGCCAAAGCACCAACCCGGGCATAGCCGGCCAGCACCGAAGCGGCTGGCCAGGTATAGGCCAGGTCCGGTGTCTTGTTGGCTGAAACGGCGAGGCGGTAGCTATCGCGGATGCCGATCGAGGGCGCGATGGTGCGCAGCACCGTGGCGCCATTGAGATCGGGCGCGCAGGTGGTGATCAACTCGTCCATCGCCGGGCCGGCGGCGGTGATGCCAGCCATGGCGAACTGGTCCCATTGGGTAACCACGGTCTGGGCGGCGGCGGGGTGGATCGAGACGGTGGCGGCGACGCCGGCAGCAAGCAGCAACGGCAGGTGCCGCTGGTTCGAAAGTGTCATAGTTTCCTCCTTCTATGAACGCGAATGATATTGGGGTGGTGCCGAGCCGCCTCAGGCCAGCAGCGAGCGGATATAATCGTGGGCGCGACGTGCCATGTCGTCGGGCTCCACATTGCGGCGGTTGAAGCCGATCTCCATGGTGAGATAGCCATCGAAGCCTTCGGCCTTCAGCGCATCCAGCAGGCTCCGGTAATCGACCACGCCGCTGCCCGGCGGCTCCCGGTTCACATCGGCAAGATGGATGTGGGTCAGGTCGCGGCCCAGGCGGTGGACGTAGTCGGTGGGCACTTCGTTGCGGTAGAGCGTATGGAAGGTGTCGAACATCGCCTTGACATTGGGGCGGTCGACCTCGGCCATCATGGCGATCAGGTCGTCACAATCGTCAACCAGGTTGCTGTCGGCCGAGGTGGGTTCGACGGCAACCGTGATCCCCAGCGGACGCGCGAAGTCGGCGATGTCCAGGAGCGCCTCGCGGCTCCAGGCCCAGGCCTGCTCGCGGCTGGTGCCGTAGACCTGCCAGCCGGCGACATAAAGCAGCGTCTTGCCGCCCCATTCGGCGCAAAGCTCGGCCACCTGCTTGTACTGGTCAATCGCCCCGGCCCGCTCCAGCGGATTGGCCGCGGCGACGTTGAAACCAGGCCCGCCACCCGGGGCCGGCAACATGCTGGAAAGCGCCAGCCCGTTGTCGTCCAGCACCTGCCGTATCTCGCGGCGGCGCTCCTTGGTCAGGTATTCGGGAAAAGCGTGCGGACTGGCTGCGCCAATCTCGATGCCATCATAGCCGATCCGGGCGATGCGCTTGATGACCTCTTCGAGCGGGTAAGCCGGGACCCACACGGGAAAGCTGGAATAGACCCACGTATTGAACGCCAGTTTCAACAATTTCCTCCTCGATCGGGCAAGGCGGCTTTGACTTCGGAATCGTGCGATCCTAAGTGCTGTTCGGCGTTCTGTGCGCCGTTCCCGCTTCTGCGTTGATGCTGATGGCTTAGTGCACTGCGAGGAAGCGCAACACCCGCAAATATGTCCAGCTTGGACAGATTCAGGCGCCGGGCTCCTTCAGTCGCGATCCAGCCCGCGCATGACAGCTTCGGCGCGGCTCTGGGCGGTAGCCAAAGCGACGGAGCGGGATTTTACTCCGCTCAGCATGTCGTGGATCTCCTCACCCGCAATGGTGATCAGCGCGGAAATGCCGGGAACAGGTGGACGGGGCCAAGCGCGCAAGACGCCCTTTCGCGCGATGGCATCGACGACCCCGATAACCGGCGAGAGCGCCTGCACTTCGGGATCGCGGTTGACGCTGAAGCGGGGGCTGGCGAGACTTCCATTGGCCATGAAAAGCTTGGCGGCGCTGGCGGAAGTCAGGGCGGCCAGCGCTGCCCAGGCCGGCGCGACCCGTTCCGGGGCGATATTGCTCGGAATTGCGAGAGCATAGCCACCCAGAGGAGAGATGGGCCCGCCGCTGAGCCCGGTGGGCTGCGACAAGTAGCCGGTGTTGCCATAGGCGGGGGATGCGGGATCGCGCTCGAACAGATTGACGAGCAAGGTGTGGGCATAGGCAAGAGCTGCCTGGCCGCTGGCATAGGCGCGGGCGCGATCATACCAGGTCATGGTGAGGATGCCGGGCGGCGACACCGCCAGGAGCTCGGTGAGATAGTCGGCTGCCCCTCGCGCTGCTTCGCTGTCAAACATCGGGCGCAGATGTTCCTCGCTCATGTCCTCGGTCAGGAAGCCATCCGCCGTCTCGCCAAGGTTGACGAGCGGCCGGCCGTGCGCGGCCATGGTAACCATGAAGGTATGGCCCAGGGCGGTGCCACGCCCGCCGTTCCAGGCAATGCCGGCCCGGCCCCGCTCGGGCGCATGGAGGGCCCGCGCCACGGCGAGCGTTTCGGCGGTTGTTCGAGGCGGCTCAAGGCCGGCATCCTCGAGCAGGTCGGTTCGATAGGCGAGAAGTTCGGCGGTGCTCAGCAGCGGGATGCCATATTGCCGGCCACGGCGCCGCGCGCTCGCGACCGCGTCAGGCAGGAAATCGGACAGATCCATCCGGGAGCGGGCAATCAGGTCATCAAGCGCACGCAGGCGGCCCTTTTGCACCATGTCACCAAACCACGGCAGGTCGCATGCGACGATGTCATAGGCGGAGACTGGGCGTTGTCCATTCTGGACGATTTCGGCGCGCAGCCGGTCGATGGACAAGGCCTTGGACTGAATGGGAACGCCCAGGATCATCTCGAATTGCTGCTTGAGCGCGTTCATTGCCATGAAGGTGGGGTCCGCATGAACCAGCAGCCGCAATCCGCGGGGCAGCGCGAGCTTGCTTTCCAGCACAGTGGGCGGCGCAATCACCGCAGCCATGTCGGGCGCGGGCTTGGGTTCTGCTCGTGCCCCATTGCCGCTCGCATGCTCGATCAAGCGCCGCGTATGACCGGCAAAAAGCTGCCACCGGCGCAACAGCTCAGAGGACGGGTGCAGCGAAAAGGAGCGCCCGGTGGCGGTGCGGCATCGCCTGACGATGAGGCCGCTGGCGACCAGGCCTTCGATGCACCGAAAGGCCGTGCCATAGCTAAGGCCGGACGCCGCTGCCAAAGACGACATTGTCGTGAGCCGGCCACTCACATGATTGCGCATCAGGTGGAGCACGATGCCCAGGTCACGCAGGTCGATCCCCAGGTTATCTGTGCTCCTGGCGCGCAGGGCATCGACGAATTCAATGGTTTGCAGCATAGCTGCATTGGAGGCTGACCGCGGTGGCAATGCGCCCTGGGCCTCATAAGGGCCCTCGGGCAGGCCTGCGGTGGCATAACGCTTCTGGCGCCGGGAGCTGCTATCCACCCATTGTCCCCGCCTCGTTACCCCTTGACAGTGTTCGTCGGCCGCGGCGGAACGTCCGCCGCGGCCGCTAGATCAGGGCACCGAGCGAAGTTCAGCTTCGGTGACGATACGCTCGGCATCCTCGGGAAGCAACCAGCCCTCGGCCAGGAGCTGGTCGACCGAGGATCGCACCTGGGAAACATAGTTCTGGTATGCGCCCACCACGCCATAGAGTTGGTGCAGCTTGGCGGTGCCAAAATCGACCTGATGGCCGAAGGACCAGGCATAGGGCAGCCCTTCCACCGGCGTCGCACTTTCAAAATAGGTGGCGGTGGGAACGTCGAGATAGGGGCTGCGCACGCCGCCCAGCACGTTGCCATGCTCATCGGTTTCAAACGCCACCGGATAAACCACTCCGGACAGCGAGCGGCTCTCGCCTTCGACGGTGGCGATGGGCGTGGACTTGGGCGGCAGAGTACCCTCGATCACCCATTTCTCGAGATTGGCGTACATTGCCGGCTCGATATACTGACGCGGCAGGTGGTTGGCGGTGGTTTCGGAGCCGCCATATTCATAAGCGACCTGGGTGGGCAAATCCCCTGCCCGCTTGATGGCCTCGGGATCGGGCTGATAGTTGGTGATGAAGGCGGGGCCGTGCGGAGCGCCGGCGATTTCATAAATGCGGTAGCCGGCCTTGGGGTCGTCGCTGTCCTCCCGGCGCCAGTCATAGGAGCCCAGCAGGAAGATATCGCCTTGCGCATCGGCGCGGATAAAGGGCACGTGCTCGGCGGGCAGTTGTCCGCGCGGATCATCGGCGGGCATGGCCGCAAGGCATTGGCTGATCGGAACCGTGCGACCGGCGCCCGAGGCCGACAGGAAGCCTTCATAGACGGGCGAGCCATCGGCCAGTGTCGCCGCATTGGCGAAGTTGTTGGCATAGGTGTTGAGGAAGAAGCCGGTCTGGGATTCGCCGGTGCCGAATACGTGCTGCACGTTGTAACCGGCGAGCGGGGCATTGGCAGAGGTATCGCGGACCAGTGCGCCGACCTGGCTGATCATGTCCCAGACCAGGCCGTTCTCGTAGAGCTTGGACAGGTTCTCGTCATAGCCCTGCTCTTGGGGCAACAAACCACATTTCTGCTGCTCGGGCGGCAGTGGATTGGTCATTGCGAGCTTGCCGTAGCGCGCGGGGTCAATTCGTTGCAACGAGGCAATGACATTGGGCTTGGCTGTCATCGACACCCAGATATCGCCATCTCGCATGACCTTGTCCTGGATGGCGGGCCACTGCACCTCGACGTCCCAGCCGCGCGACGGGTTGTTGAGCTCCACCCATACCGTGCCGCTGAAATCGGCGGGGTCGGCTGGGCGCCGCACGATCATCCGGGTCGTGTATGGCGCATCGGCGGTGACCACTTGCGGCTCCTGGGCAGCGCCGTCGGCGCCCCAGTCGTAAACGTTGGCAGCGCCTGAAACGAGATATTCCTCGATCTCATAGCCATGCGCCTCCAGGTCGGTGCCGCCTGTCGTGAAAATCGGCGAAGCGTCCGTCACCGGTATGGGCCCTTCCACACTTGGGAGGGGGGTTTCGGCCATGGCGGGGGCCGCTGCCAGCAGAAGTGCAATGCTGCTGGCAGAAATCAGGGCCTGGCGGCGCCAGCCCCCTTGCAATCTCGACTTGTCGGCACGCATAGATATCTCCTCGGTTTTTGGGTGTGATGCGCGTTCTTCTCGTCGCGCATTCACGGCTGAGGGCGATTGGTGCCAGGGCCTTCGCGGGAATCCGGCGCCAGTCGTCCCCGGTCGTCAAGCGGGCCGCGTGCCCGCCTGGCTCAGCGCCACGGCCAGGATGATGATCCCGCCGCGGGCAATGAGTTGCTGGGAATATTCAAGGCCCATCAGGATCAGGCCGTTGTTGATGACGCCGATCATCAGGGCGCCGATGATCGAGCCGACCACCGTCCCCTTGCCGCCGAACAGCGAGGTGCCACCCAGCACCACCGCGGCGATCACCGACAGTTCGTCCCCCTCGCCGAGCTGGAAACGACCGGTCTGCAGACGGCCGGCATAGAGCATCCCCGCCAGCGAAGCGGTAACGGCCGAGATGACGATAACCCAGAGCTTGACCCGGCCGGTGTTGATGCCGCTATAGCGGGCGGCGACCACGTTGCCGCCAACAGCCAGCACCTGGCGGCCAAATTTGGTGCGGCGCAAGACCACGTGCCCGATCACGCCGATGATCAGCATCCAGACCAGCAAGGTCGGGATCGGTCCGATATTGCCGCCACCGAAGATTGCCGGATAGGTGCGATCGAGCACCGGAATGGCGGCGGTGTCGGAAATCCACATGGCCGTGCCCCTGGCGATACCCATCATGGCAAGGGTGGTCAGGAAGGTGGGGATCATCAGCTGCGTGGACAGGAAGCCGTTGATCAATCCCACCGAAAGCCCGGTCATGAGGCCCGCCGCGATGCCCACGGGAAGTCCGCCCCAAGCGACGGCCATCGCCGTCGTCACCGAAGCCAGTCCGGCCACCGCGCCCACCGACAGATCGATCTCGCCTGACGAGAGCACGAGCGTCATGGCCACGGCCATAACCGCGATGATGGCGGTCTGGCGCGCGATATTGAGCAGGTTATTGGGCGTGAGGAAGCCCTTGTCATGGAGTGTTGCGGCAAAGAACACGAACACGACCACAAAGCCGATATAGATGATGTTCTGCCGCCAGGTCCGCTTGAAATAGCCCAACGGCGTTTCGCGACGCTCGGTGATTGCGGTCGTTTCAGCCATGGTTTCCTCCTTGCTGCACGATCAGCTGCAGCTTCTGCTCCGCGCGCAATTCTGCGGCGTCGCCAGTGGTGCCGGTTAATTCGGCCTTATCGAGCGGTTCGCTCAGCCTGCCGCCCGACATGACGGCAATGCGGTCGCTGACAGCGATGAGCTCGGCAAGTTCCGAAGAGATGAAAATGATGGATTTGCCGTCGGCAGCCAGTTCGCGCACCAGCCGCAGCACCTCGCCCTTGGAGCCGATGTCGATCCCCGCAGTGGGCTCATCCATGATGAGAATGTCGGGGTCGGTGGCCAACCACTTGCCGATCACGATCTTCTGCTGGTTGCCCCCCGACAGCGAATTTGCCGCTGCCTCGCGCGAAGCGGTCTTGATGGCAAGGCGCTTGATGAGCTCGTCGGTGGTGGAGCGGGACTTGAACAGATCGACGAACGGTGTCGACCCCAAGCGCCCCAGGATCGGCAACTCGATATTGTCCTGAATGGAATGGGGCAATACGAGACCCTGCCGGCGCCGATCCTCGGGCACCAGCCCGATCCCCAGCTCCGTTGCTTGCTTGGCCGAGCCGATGGTGGTGGTTTGGCCCCGAAGCGTGATGGTGCCCCCGGCAATGGGCTCGAGCCCGAACAGCATGCGCGCCAACCGGCTGCGCCCTGCCCCAAGCAAGCCGGCAATCCCCAGCACTTCGCCGCGCCGCAGCGAAAAGCTGACGTCCCCGCCCTTGCGCAACTTGCTCGACAAGTGCTCGACCTTGAGGATGATCTCATCCTGGGCGGTCGAGGCGGTGGTGAACTCGGACAGGTCGCGGGTCGCCTTGCCCATGATGTCGGCGATCAGGGTTGGCAGCGAATAGTCCGCTATCGGTCGGCTGTTGATGAGCCGTCCGTCGCGCAGCACGGTGGCGTGGTCAGCGATGCGAAATATCTCGTCCATGCGGTGGCTGACATAAACGATGGCCTTGCCCTCCGCCCTGAGGCGCCGCAGCAGATCAAAGAGGATATCCACTTCGCCTGCGGTCAGCGCCGAGGTCGGCTCGTCAAGGACGAGGACGGCGGCATTCTGCGACAGGGCCTTGGCGATTTCGGTCAATTGCTGCTGGCCGGTGGACAGATCGGCAACAAGGGCGGACGGGTTGATCTCAACGCCCATCGAGGCAAAAATTTCGGCGCTGCGACGCTCCATGTTCCGGTCGTCAATCAGGCCGGCGGGCGTGAGTGGTTCGCTGGCCAGGAAGATGTTCTGGGCCACAGTGAGCGTGGGCACCAGGCTCATCTCCTGGAAGATCATGCCGATACCCTTTTGCCGCGCCAGCTTCGGGGTGAGGTGGCCAAGCACCTCGCCCCCGATCGCTATGGTCCCGCTATCGGGTGCCTGAACCCCGCGCAAAATCTTGAGGATCGTCGATTTTCCCGCACCATTCTCGCCCAGCAGCGCATGGATTTCGCCCGAACATACGGTGAAACTCACCTCGCGCAGCGCGTGTACACCGCCGAAGCGCTTGGAAATGGCGGTCATTTCGACCGCCACTGGCTTTGCCGCCAGCTCGATCACGCGACGTCCACCCATTGGCCAGTCTCACCCGAAGCCAGGATGGCGTCGGCGATCAGGGAAATGCGATAGCCATCCTCGAAATTGGGCGAGGGCTGCTTGCCTGAAACGATGGCGTTGCACAGATCGTAGCACTCGATGATCTTGGTTTCGCCATAGCCGATGCCGAGAGCCGGGATTGGCCAAAGACCCGAACCATAGGGGTGGCCGGGACCGGTATAAACGGTGCGGAAGCCCCGGGCATCGGCGACGTCGTCGGCGAACATCACCTGCAATTCGTCGCGGCGCTCGTAGTTGAAGGCCAGCGAGCCCTTGGTGCCGTGAATCTCGAAGGTCAGGAAGTTGTTGCGGCCATGGGCGTTGCGCGTCGCCTCAATCGAGCCGATCGCGCCATTGGCAAACCTGACCATTGTGAGCATTTCGTCATCGACATCGACGGGGCCACGTTCGGCATTCCGATCACCGCCGCCCACGCCAAGCTTGTCTACGCCGCCGGACTGCTTGGGCCGGGTTGGAATGTAAGTCTTGGTGATGGCGTTCACCGATGCGATCTCGCCCACGAGATAGCGCGCGAAATCCACCACATGGGTGCCGATATCACCGACCGTACCGGAGCCGGCGACCGACTTCTGGAACCGCCAGGACAGCGGGCTGTCCGGGTCAGCCGACCAGTCCTGCAGGTAGGTGCCGCGGAAATTGAGGATGTCGCCGATCCGGCCTTCCTCGATGAGCTTTTTGGCCAGGGCGACGGCGGGGGTACGGCGATA
>JAQGKH010000333.1 GCA_028290225.1 Devosia sp.
GGTCCCCGCCTTTGTAGGCCTGGGCGCACCCTGGTGGGACGCGGAAGCGCGCGGCGCCATTTATGGGTTGACGCGCAACACCGGTCCCGCCGAAATCGCCCGCGCGGCATTGGAAGCGGTGTGTTACCAGACGCGCGACCTGCTGGACGCCATGCGCAAGGACTGGCAGGGCACGGGCGGCGAAACCGTGCTGCGCGTGGATGGGGGCATGGTGGCATCCGACTGGACCATGCAGTTTCTGGCCGATGTGCTCGACGCACCCGTGGATCGCCCGACCGTGCTTGAAACCACCGCCCTGGGCGCCGCCTGGCTCGCCGGGTCCCGCGCCGGGGTCTGGCCCGGCATGGAAGCTTTCGCCGCCGGCTGGCAGTGCGACCGCAGATTCGAACCCGCGATGGATGCGCCCACCCGCGAGCGCAAGCTCAAGGGGTGGGACGCCGCCGTGCGGCGCACGCTCAGCAGCGCGGTCTAGGGGCTGGCCCGCCCGCTCACACCAGCCAGGCCTGGAACGAGCCGCCCGCGATCATGGCCCAATACAGCTTGCCCTGTTCGGTCCGCGCCACGGCCAAGCCGAATTCGGTGAACTTGGGGCTGAGCAGGGTTGAACGGTGTCCCGCCGAGTTCATCCAGCCCTGGATGGCGCTTTGCAGATTGGGGTGACCGCCCGCGACATTTTCACCGACAGCCCCGAGATACCCCGCTTCGGTCACCCGCTCGCGCAGCGTGACGCCCAGATCGTGGCTCAGCTTGTTTTTTGCCGCCATCAGCCGGGCCTGCGAGCGCGCCGCGGCCTCAAGCCGGCCATTATAGGCCCAGGGCGGGGCGCCATTGGCCTTGCGCACCGCGTTGATGGCCGCAAGAATTTCGGCATCGCTGAGGTTTTCGGGCGTGCTGGCGCTGCTGGCCGGCAGCATCGGCACAGTGGAGGAACAAGCCGAAAGCACGGCGGCTCCAGCCATCGCCAGCATGGCGCGGCGGGTGAGATGAGTCATGGATGAAACCTTGGTGCGTCAGGCCTGGTCATAGGCACTGAGCAGGTTGGGAAGGCACGCCAGTTGCGTGGTGATGGACTTGCCCTCGACAAGATTGAGCGAAGCGGACAGCGCCGCATGCGCGGCAGCCCAACCCAGCATGCGCTTGCGGCCAAAATCGAGGCGGGCGGCGAAAGTGTCGAGCAGAGCGGCAATCCGCCGCGGGTCGGCTGCCAGTTTTTCCCCGCCAGCGGGGCTGGTGAACGCCGGAGCCACCTCATAGGCGGGATCGCCAACGAGGCCTACCGGATCGATGGCGAGCCAGCCGCGCCCCGACGAGATGATGTTGTCGTGGTGCAGATTGCCATGCAGCGGCACTTGCGCGCTGGGTTTGTCGAACAGCCTGAGGGCGATGCCGGTGGCCCGGGCATAAAGGTCCCGCGCCGTATGCGGCCAGATTCGGACATCGGTATCCACCAGGATCTGCAGGCGCTGGCGCAGCGGCTGCAACTCCGGCGGTGCCGCTGAGCGCACTCGATGCAGGCTGCTGACCACGGTGGCCAGCGCGATGCTCGCCTCATCGTCATGGCCGCGCCGAACCGCATCGCCCAGCGGGATGCCGTCCAGCCATTCCATGAACAGCGTGTCACCATGAGCGTCGAAAACCGTCGCGGCCCCTTCTCCGCCATACCAGCTCATCAAGGCGCCGCCCCGGCGCTCGGCTTCGGGCCGCTGCGGCTTCAGGATTTTGAGGACGGCCAGGTTGCGGCCGTTCTGGTCGACGCGAAAGAGCCAGCTGTTTGCCGTTTCGGCCAGCGGGGTTGAGCGGGTCAGGGACCAGCGGATCATCGCGCGGCTGAGCGCGGTTTCTACGGGCGACTGATTCATCATCCCCGCATTAGAGCAGAAGCGCGCCGATGATTCGATATCCCAGAGTGGGTCGCGCCAAAACTTGATGCTGTTTCGGCACGACGACCTGCGTTCAGCTCAGCCGATAAGCGTCTTTTGCCGCCTGGTAGCTCAGATGACTGGCCATTTCGCGGGCGGTTGCGGCCGAAAGCCGGTGCTCGGCAACCCAGTGGCCCAGAAAGCCGCAGACCTCGCGCCGCCACACATCATGACGCGCCGGGATGGACAGGAGTGCGCGAGTGTCGTCGTTGAACCCCGCCAGATTATAAAAGCCCGCGGTTTCCACCACCTGGTCAAGGTAGCGGCGGATGCCTTGTGGACTGTCGTGGAACCACCAGGGTGGCCCAACCAGCAGGCTGGGCCAGTAACCGGCCATCGGGGCCAGCTCACGGGCATAGGTGGTTTCGTCGAGCACAAACATGATCAGCCGCAGATTGGGTTCGTTGCCGCAGCGGCTGAGCAAGGCTCGCAATCCGTTGACGTAATCGGTCGTGCCCGGAATATCGGCGCCCAGATCGGTGCCACGCTCCGCCAGCAGCAACGGGTCGGTGTTGCGGCGCGAGCCGGCATGGATCTGCATCACCATGCCGTCTTCCACCGAAAGCAGTGCCATTTCCGTCAGCATCTGGGCACGAAACAGTTCGGCGTCCGCCGCATCGTGTCGACCGGCCAGGATCTTGTCTAGCAAAGCCTGCTTTTCAGCTGGCGGCAGATCGGCGGTGTTGGCGGTGGGCACGCCATGATCGGTCGCCACGGCCCCAAAGCTGCGGAAGAACTCGCGCCGGCGGCGATGGGCATTGATGAGGCCCGACCAATTGGCCACATCTTCGCCCGTCAGTTCGCCCAGGCGCTGGAGATTGCTGGCAATGGCGGGACGACTGGGATCGGTGACATCGTCGGGTCGGTACGTGGTGCGCACCCGCCCGATCAGGCCCTGCTCTGCCAGGCTGGCGTGATGGCGCAGCGGATCGAGCGCGAACTCCGTGGTGGCGATCGTTTCCACCTTGGCCCGATCAAGGATCGCCAACGGCAACAGGTCGGGATCGCCGAGCCGCTGGTCGATGGCATCGTAAATGGCGTCGGCATTGTGCGGCGCCAGTTCCTCCTCCATGCCAAAGA
>JAQGKH010000140.1 GCA_028290225.1 Devosia sp.
GCGCAGTTCTTCCTCGGTTTTTTCGGCGTGGTCGGTGAAGCGGAAGCGCTGGCGGGCGATTTCCACCGTGTTGGTGCCGCGCCCGGTCAGCCGGTCGCGCGTCGGCTTGCCAATGAGGGCATTGGCTTCGGGCATTTCGCTGTCGAAATCCACATCGGCGGCTTCGGCGAGCTTCTTGCCGAGCTGGTCGCGCAGGGTGGCGGCGCGCACGGTTTCAATGGCGCCTACGGGAATGTCGCCGAGCTGGAAGGGGCCGTAGGACACGCGAATGAGGCGGTTCACTTCGAGGCCGAGCGCGCCCAGCACGTTCTTGACTTCGCGGTTCTTGCCTTCGCGCAGCGCCATCACCAGCCACACATTGGAGCCCTGTTCGCGCTCGAGCGTGGCTTCGATGGAGCCGTATTTGATGCCCTCGATCTCGGTGCCGTCCTTGAGGCGGTCGAGCGCGGCCTGGGTGACGGTGCCATGGGCGCGCACGCGATAACGGCGCAGCCAGCCGGTGGCGGGCAGTTCGAGCACGCGCTTGAGCCCGCCGTCATTGGTGAGCAGCAGCAGGCCTTCGGTGTTGATGTCGAGCCGGCCGACCGAAACGACGCGCGGCAGGCCATGGGCTTCGAGTGCCTCGAAGATGGTGGGGCGGCCTTCGGGGTCCTTTTCGGTGACCACGAGGCCAGCGGGCTTGTGATACAGCCAAACGCGGGTGCCCTGGCGAGCGGCGAGCGGGGCCCCATCGACCGTAACGCGATCACGGTCGGTGACGTTGAAGGCGGGGGTGATCACCTTCTTGCCGTTGACGGCAACGCGGCCTTCGGTGATCCACACTTCGGCATCGCGGCGCGAGCAGAGCCCGGAGCGGGCGATGACCTTGGCGAGGCGATCGCCGGTGTCGGGAGAGGATGGTTGGTCGGCCATGGCGCGGTTTTGCCTTTCATGCGGGACCCAAAGGGGGCGGCGCGGAAACAAGAAACCCCGCCGCAAAGGGCGGGGCTGAATACGAAATGGAAAGGAGGCTTAGTCCAGGTCCAGCTTGGCATCGGAGCCGCGGCCCAGAATGCCGGGGCTGGTGACCTGGGGCTGCTGGGCCTCGATGGCGCGGCGCACATCGGCCGGGCAGCGGCTGTCGCGCAGGGACACCACTTCCCCGCTCGGCGTGCGGCACAGCAGATCGGCATTGCCGACGCGGGCGAAATATTCGTCGGGGGGCAGGTAAAGCGGGCGCTTGTTGTTGGCCGTGACCTGCATATTGGCGCCCTGCATGCGGGCGGTAAGGGCGGTGCTTTCCTGCTGGGTCAGCGGACGGCCCGACAAGGTGCGCATATCCACGACCTTGGCATTGCGCAGGCGGGCCAGGTCGGCCTCGCTCATATTGGCCGTGTCGATGCGCACCTGGCTGCTATTGGCAGGCAGTTGAGCGGCGGCGGACTGGGTGGGCGTGGGCAGCGTACTGGCGTCGCGCGGCAGCACCAGTGGCGCGCGGGCCTGGGTCAGATCTTCCTTGGCGGGCGCGGCTTCGATCAGGCCGACGCCGCGGGCGGTGGAGGTCATCACCTCGCGCTCGAAGGTGCCCACATCGGTCAGCGCATTGGTGCCTTCCACGGTGGTGCAGGCAGCCAGCGCCAGGCTCAGCAGCATACCCACAGCCGCCATGCCGAATTGCGTTCTAGCCTTTGAAGCAGCCCGTGGCCCGCTCGATCCCATGCGCATGAAACGTCCTTCAGAATGTCGGAAGTGCTTATAGCCTAGTTCGGCGGGTAAGACCAGATTGGGGCGGGAGCATGTTCACGCGGGCGGTGGCGGCACCTGGCGAGGGCGCCCTACCCCCAGCATATCGAGCAGCAGCAGCACGACACCGGCCGTGATGGCGACATCGGCGATGTTGAAGATGTAGAAGGAAAGCGTGCCCCAATGGAAGTGGAAGAAGTCGGCCACCGCCCCATAGATCAGCCGATCAACGCCATTGGACAGGGCGCCGCCAATGCAAAGGCCCAGGCCCAGGCGCAGCAGGGCCGTGTCGGCGCGCAGCCACCAGATGGCAAGGGCAATAACGGCCACCAGCATGACCAGGCCCAGGGTCCAGACCGGCAAGCCGTCGAGCAGGCCATAGGAGATGCCGGTGTTCCAGACGAGCACATAATCAAAGAACGGGGTGACGCGCACCACTTCGCCGCCGGCCCAGCCGGTCATGGCAAAGGGCGTGAAGGATTCGAGGTAATCGACGCAGGCAGCCGCCAGCAGGGAAATGCAGTTGGCGGAAACCTGCAGGCTCTTGTGGGCACGATCGATGCCAAAGGCGAGGACCGCGGCGGTGAGCGATAGGTAGACCGAAGGATCGGTGAGGGCGCGCAGGTTCATGGGCGGGGCTCGCTCCGGCATTGGGGCTCCACCCCCATCCGGCCTCCCCCATCGAGGGGGAGGTGAAGAGTTGGGGCTCGCTGAGATTGGGGCCAAGACGAGGGCACTGATCAGAGACCAGCGGAGGCGCGTTCGCGCAGGGCCTGGGCGTCGCGCAGGGTGACGTCGGGGAACTCGGGATCGGCGCCCACTTCGGGGAGGATCTTCCAGGAGCGGGCGCAGCGCCGGCCCTGGGCGAGCGTGGGGACAACCGAAACGCCGGGCACGTCATCAAGCCGGAAGGCTTCGAGCGGGCCTTCGTCCTGGATGATCTCGATAGCCGAGGTGATGGCGATATCGGCCAGGTCTTCGCCATGCAAGGCCGCAACCAGGTCAGCGTCGCTGATATAAACCTTGGGCGCGGCTTCGAGGGACGAACCAATGCGCTTTTCGCGCCGCTCGATCTCGAGGGCACCGGTGACAACGCGGCGCAGATTGCGGATCAACTGCCACTTGGCGGCAAGCCCGTCGTTGAGCCAGTCGCCCGGCACTTCGGGGAAAAGGCGCAGATGCACGGAGGCGTTGGCTTCCTTGTGCCGCTCCAGCCAGACTTCTTCCATGGTGAAGACGAGGATGGGCGCAAGCCAGGCGGTGAGGCAATCAAACAGCTGGTTGAGCACGGTCAAGGCCGAGCGACGGCGCACCGAGGAAATGGGATCGCAGTAGAGCGCGTCCTTGCGGATATCGAAATAGAACGCCGAGAGTTCGATATTCATGAAGTTGGTGAGCAGCGTCACCACGCGCCGATAATCATATTCCTTGTAGGCGGCGCGCACCTGCCCGTCGAGCTGGGCGAGGCGATGCAGGATCAGCTGTTCGAGCTCGGGCATGTCGCGATGCTCGACCGCATCGCCGGGCTGGTAATGGGCGAGGTTGCCGAGGAGCCAGCGCAGGGTGTTGCGCAGCTTGCGGTAGCCATCGACGGTGGTTTGCACGATCTCCTTGCCCAGGCGCAGATCTTCGGAATAGTCGGAGGACGCGACCCAAAGGCGCAGGATATCGGCGCCATATTGCTTGATGATGTCCTGCGGGGCGACGGTGTTGCCCAGCGACTTGCTCATCTTGCGCCCTTCCCCATCCATGGTGAAGCCATGGGTGAGGACGCTGTCATAGGGAGCGTGGCCATTGGTGGCGCAGGATTCCAGCAAGGACGAGTGGAACCAGCCGCGATGCTGATCCGAGCCTTCCAGATACATGGAAGCGGGGAATTTCAGATGCGGCCATTTCTGCTTGTTGCGCAGCACAAAGGCGTGGGTGGAGCCTGAATCGAACCAGACATCGAGCACGTCGCGGACCATCTCGTAATCGGCGGCGTCGTAGGCCTCGCCGAGGAAGCGCTGGGCGGCGCCATCAGCATACCAGGCGTCGGCGCCTTCGGCTTCAAAGGCTTGGCCGATGCGGTGATTGACGGCGTCGTCCTTGAGGATTTCGCCGGTTTCGCGATGCACAAAAACGGTGATCGGCACGCCCCAGGCGCGCTGGCGCGAGAGCACCCAATCGGGGCGGTCTTCCATCATCGAGCGCAGGCGGTTCTGCCCGGCGGGGGGATAGAATTTGGTGGCGTCAATGGCGCTGAGGGCGCGGTGGCGCAGGGTGTCGCCCTCGTTCCCCTCGATGGGGCGATCCATGTAAACGAACCACTGGGGCGTGTTGCGGAAGATCACCGGCTTCTTGGAGCGCCAGGAATGGGGATAGGAGTGCTTGACGCGCCCGCGCGCCACCATCATGCCGCGCTCGGCCAAGGCTGAGATCACGCGGTTGTTGGCGTCGCCCTTCTTGCCGTTGTCATCGATCACGCGAGCGCCTTCAAAGCCCGGGGCTTCCCTGGTGTAGAAGCCGGCGTCATCCACGGCAAAGGGGATCGAGGCGTCGATGCCGCGCTCGGCGAGCAGGCGCCCCGAGTTCATCCAGATCTCGAAGT
>JAQGKH010000182.1 GCA_028290225.1 Devosia sp.
TTCCTGCAGCCCCGACGCGAGATGGCCCTCGCCACCGAGCAGGGCCGGCTTGTGCGCCTCAAGGCCTCCGGCCCCACCCAGCGGGCGCAGGAACTGAGCGGCGGCAACCAGCAAAAGGTGATCTTTGCCAAGGCGCTGGTGGGCAATCCACGTCTTTTGCTGCTGGATGAACCCACCCGCGGCGTCGATGTCGGCGCCAAATTCGACATCTATGCCATCATCCGCGAAATGGCGGCGCGCGGCATGGCGGTGGTGCTGGTGTCCTCCGACCTGCCCGAACTTCTGGGCATGGCCGACCGCATCGCGGTGATGCGCGAGGGCGGGTTGGATGAGATCCACTCCGCGCAGGACCTCGACGAGGAAAAGCTGCTCAATCTCTGCTACGGCCGCGCCACAGGATAATTCCCCTATGCTTTCCTTTCTTCGCCGCTACGGCACCCTGCTTGGCTTTGCGCTGATCCTCGTCATCTTCTGGGCCCTGCTGCCCGACACTTTCATGACCGCGCGCAACTGGCTCAATATCAGCCAGCAGATGTCCATGCTCCTCGTGGTCGCCGCGGGCATGACCGTGGTCATGGTGATGGGCGATTTCGATCTCAGCGTGGGGTCGATGGCGAGCCTAGCCGGCATTGCGGTGGCTGTTCTCTTCACCTTGGGCGTGCCGATCTGGGCGGCAGTCGGCGTTGGCCTCCTTGTCGGCATCCTGGGCGGCGCCATCAATGGCGCCCTGATCGCCTATGTCGGCATCCTGCCCTTTGTCGCGACCCTCGCCACCCTGACCATGCTCTCGGGTGCGGCCTTCGTGGTCAGCGGCGGCAAGACCATTTCGGGACGGGCCATCCCCGCCGAGTTCGGTGATTTCGCGCGCGGCGGTCTGCCGCTCGGTGAATGGGGCGGCGTTGCCGTCGCCATTCCCAATCTCACCCTCCTTGCCCTCGCCGTGGCGGCGCTGGCCTGGGTGCTGCTCGAGCAAACCACCTTTGGCCGCCGCCTTTATGCCATGGGCGGCAATATGGAAGCCGCGCATTTAAGCGGCGTTCCCGTGCGCAAGCTCAAGCTCATGGCCTTTGCCCTCGCCGGTGGCTCGGCGGCGCTCGCGGGCATCATGTATGCCAGCCGCGTCGCCTCCGCCAACCCGACCCAGGGCAGCGGGCTCATGCTCAACGCCATTGCCGCGGTGTTCCTGGGCTCAACGCTTTCCGAACATGGCGAGCCCCGCCTCCTCTACACGATCATCGGCGTCTTGATCCTGGGCATTCTCGACAATGGCCTGACCCAGCTCAGCGTCGACAGCTATGTCAGGCAGATCCTCGTGGGCGGGATCATCATCCTCGCCGTTTCGGCCAGTTCCCTCACCCGCCGCATGCGGCGCTAGCGCGTGCCTCCCTTTGGCGTTCACCTCACCTGCGGAAAACCCCTTGCTGGCGCCGGCTCAAGGCTTTACCCGCAAACCACAAACTTCAAGCTCCATGGGAGATTGCATGAGCAAGCGCATTTTGGTCACCGGCGGTGCGGGGTTCATTGGCTCGCACCTGTGCGCGAAATTGCTTGAGGAAGGCAATGAAGTGCTGTGCGTCGACAATCTCTTCACCGGTCGCCGCCGCAACATCGAAACCCTGCTCGACAACAAGCGCTTCGAGTTCATGCGCCACGACGTCACCTTCCCGCTTTATGTGGAAGTAGACCAGATCTACAACCTCGCCTGCCCGGCTTCCCCGGTGCACTACCAGTTCGATCCGGTGCAAACCACCAAGACCAGCGTCATGGGCGCCATCAACATGCTGGGGCTCGCCAAGCGCCTGCGCGTGCCGGTGCTGCAGGCCTCGACCTCCGAAGTCTATGGTGATCCGGAAGTGCATCCGCAGACCGAAGCCTATTGGGGTCATGTGAACCCCATCGGCCCGCGCTCCTGCTATGACGAAGGCAAGCGCTGCGCCGAAACGCTGTTTTTCGATTACCACCGCCAGCACGGGGTGCAGATCAAGGTGATCCGCATCTTCAATACCTACGGCCCCAACATGCACCCGGCCGATGGCCGGGTCGTGTCCAATTTCATCGTCCAGGCGCTGCAGGGCAAGCCGATCACCGTCTACGGCACCGGCAACCAGACCCGCTCGTTCTGTTATGTCAGCGATCTGGTGGACGCCATGCACGCGATGATGAACACGCCGGCCGAGGTCACCGGCCCGATCAACACCGGCAATCCGGTGGAATTCACCATCGGCCAATTGGCCGAGCTGGTGGTGGAGATGACCAATTCGGGCTCCAAGGTCGTTTATACCGACCTGCCGGTGGATGACCCCAAGCAGCGCAAGCCCGATATCAGCAAGGCGCGCGAGGTGCTGGGCTGGGAGCCAAATGTTGCGCTCCGCGAGGGTCTCGAAAAAACCATCGCGTTTTTCCGCGATACGGTCGAGCATCCCCTGGCGGCAGAGTAACCCACCGCAATTCGGTCGCCCTAGGGGCGACCGACGCTGGCATAACGGAAGCCGGCGGCTTCCACTTCCTTGCCGCGATACACATTGCGCAGATCCACGATGTTGGGGGACTGCATGGTGTCCTTGAGCCGCCCGAGATCAAGCGAGCGGAACTCGCTCCACTCCGTCACCAGCACCAGGCAATCGGCGCCTTCGGCAGCGTCATAGGCGTCGGCGGCATAGTGGATATCGGGCATCATCGCCTTGGCCGCCGCCATGCCTTCGGGGTCATAAGCGCGGATCCGGGCGCCCGCATCGGTCAGCGACTGCACGATGGACAGCGAGGGCGCATCGCGCATGTCGTCCGTGTTGGGCTTGAATGTTAGCCCCAGCACCGCCACCGTCTTGCCGCGCACCTCGCCACCCATGGCGGCGATCACCTTGCGGCCCATGGCGCGCTTGCGCCCGTCATTGATGGCGATGGTGGTTTCCACCAGCCGCAAGGGCGCCTCGTGGTCTTGGCCCGTCTTGGCCAGCGCCGAAGTGTCCTTGGGAAAGCACGAGCCGCCATAACCGGGCCCCGCATGGAGGAACTTGGTGCCGATGCGGTTGTCGAGGCCCATGCCGCGCGCCACGTCCTGCACATTGGCATCGACCTTTTCGCAGAGATCAGCCATCTCGTTGATGAAGGTGATCTTCATGGCGAGAAACGCATTGGCCGCGTATTTGATCAGTTCGGAGGTGCGCCGCCCGGTGAACATCAGCGGGCCCTGGTTGAGATAAAGCGGGCGATAAACCTCCGTCATCGGCTCGCGCGCCCGTTCGTCCTCGATGCCGATGACAATGCGATCGGGCAGCTTGAAATCGTGGATCGCCGCGCCTTCGCGCAGGAATTCAGGGTTGGACACAACAACCACATCCGCTGCGGGATTGGCTTCCCGGATGATGCGCTCCACCTCGTCGCCCGTACCCACCGGCACGGTGGATTTGGTGACGACGACCGTAAAGCCCTTCACCGCCTTCGCGATGGAAGCGGCGGCGGCATACACATAGGAAAGATCGGCATGGCCGTCGCCATTGCGCGCCGGCGTGCCCACGGCAATGAACACCACATCGGCATCCCGCACCGCTTCGCCCAGGTCGGTGGTGAACAACAGCCGGCCAGCGGCGGCATTATCCACCACCAGCTGGTCCAGACCCGGCTCGAAAATGGGGATCTCGCCGCGCTTGAGCGCTGCGATCTTGGCTTCGTTCAGATCGACGCAGGTGACCGTATGGCCGAAATCGGCAAAGCACGCGCCGCTGACCAGCCCCACATATCCGGTTCCCACCACTGCAATATGCATTCACCATCCCCACGCATCCGTGGGAATGGGTTTAACAGAGCGCAGGAGTCCATAGAAGACTTGGATTGTGCTGGGCGGCCATGCGCTTGGCTTGCGGTTAACGCGAGCGCCGCGGCGCTACAGCACCGCTTGCGCCAGGGCGCGAAAACCCGCGACGCACATCCCCACCAGACCCCAACTCACGCCCACAAATCCCAGAACAATCCACCCCCGAGGGATGGGCAATTGCTCCTGCTTCGATATCGTCTCGGTGGTCATGGCGGGCTCTCCGACCGGCTTGGACGGCTTGTGCATGGATCAAGCATCCAGCTGATTCCTGAACAAACCGTTAAGCCACCCGCCCCCAGTCTCCCGCCACAGCCGCAATCATCCCGCACAGCCCGCCAAAACCGGGCGCTTGCGGTGGCCGAGGCAAGTCGGATAAGCATTTGTACGAGGCATCTGGCGCCATCGCTGCTGCCGCTCCCCAAGGAAAGGCCGCACTTGAACAATCCCGTTGCGCAGGGAACGGTTATTGCCGTTGTGGGCTTGGGCCTGACGCTGGGCGCCGCATATGCCGCCTGGCAGGAAAGCAGCGCCTATCTTTCGGGCAGCGGCACGGTGCAGAACCGCATGCTCTCCATTCTCGCCGGCGAGCGGCAGCCCGGCCTGGCCACCAAGACCCGGCTGGACACCCTGAATGACTGCCGCGCCGCCATTGGCAGCTTTGCCGAAGCCTATCTGGCGCCAGCCGAGCGCGAAACGCTGCGCTCCACCTGCCGGGAATGGGGCGAAGCCGTTGTCGCCGAGGCGCCGGCAAGTTCGTTTGGCTGGGCCCTGCTGGCCTTCCTGCGTGGCGCTGTGGGGGATAGCGCCGGGCGCAATGCGGCCCTTGCGCGCTCACAAGGCACGGGACCTTACGAAGCCTGGATCGCCACCTACCGCGTTGGCCTGGCTACCCCGGTGCTGGCCGAGCTCGACCAGGCAGCCTCGGCAGCGCTGGATGCCGATCTGCAGGTGTTGGCTTCAAGCTTTGACGGGCTGCAGTCGCTGGCCCAGCGCTATGCCACCCACATCCCGTTGCGCGAACGGATCACCGCCGCGGTGGAAACCCTGCCCGACGATCGTCAAAGTTATTTTCTCGCCCAGGTCAAAACCGCGCTTGGCGGCCAAGGAGCTGCGCCATGACCAGCTTGGAGGTGATCCCCGGCCGAGCGCGGGCCGCTCGCTCGGGCGCCAGCGCCGGTCAAACGCGCCTGCACGACACCCTCGCGGTGCTGCTGCTGGCGATCCTGTTTCTGGCGCCGTTTCCCCTGGGCAGCAATCGGCCATTTTTCTGGGCGTTCTGGGCGCTGTGCCTGGGCTTGATGCTGCTGGCCTTTGGTCTGGTTGCGGCGCGCCGGGGTTACCCATTGCGGGTGCCCCTGGCATCCTTCCGCACCGAGCTGCTGCTGGTGGCGCTGCCCTGCCTTTATCTGGCGGTGCAGTGCCTGCCGCTTGGGGCCGGTATCCTTGCACCGGTTCGTTCGGCGCAAGGACTGGACTTGCCCGGTACCGCGATTTCCGTGGCGCGCGGTGACACGGCTCTCATGCTGCTGCGCTGGCTGACCTATGGGGCTTATGGCTTTCTCGTGCTGCAACTGAGCCGCAACGAGCGGCGGCGCACGCTGATGCTGCAAGCGCTGGTCGCCATTTTTGCCGCCCATGCCATCCTGGCGCTGCTGCTGTTTCACCAATGGGGCAATACGCTGCTCGGTTTTGCCAAATGGGCTTATCTGGACTCGGTCACCGGCACCTTCGTCAATCGCAATTCCTTTGCCACGTTCATGGCTTTCGGCGTGACCTTGACCAGCAGCCTGCTCGTGGCGCGCTTGTTGCGCCCGACCCGGCAGGGACGCGGTCCCGATCTGGTGCCGGTGCTCTACCTCCTGGCGGGCCTCGTTATGCTCGCGGCGGTGTTCGGCTCCAATTCACGCATGGGGCTGGCCGTGGCGGGGCTGGGCTGCCTTTTTGCCGTGGTTGGCGGGTTTGCCAAAAGCGCCAATGCGCGACGGCTGTTGCTCGCCATCGCTGGCGTCGGGGTGCTGGCCGCTTTGGCCTTGGCCCTGCTCTATGGCCAGGATATCTGGTTGCGCTTTCTGGATGTCGGCCAATCGGCCGAGGTGCGCATCGAGACCTATCGCCAGGTTTGGCAGATGATCGCGGCCCGACCCTGGCTGGGCTATGGCGGCGGCGCCTTCGAACAAGCTTTCGGGCTGTTCCACCAGCCCCCGCTGGTGGGCTATATCTGGGACCGGGCCCACAATACCTACCTTACGCTGTGGGTCGAGCTGGGTGTGCTGGTGGGCTCGCTGCCGCTGCTGGCGCTGGGCCTTGTCCTAGTCCGGCTGGCTGCCGGGTTGGTCCGGGCGCGCGAAAGCTGGCCGGCCATTCTGGCCGCCCTCGGCGTTCTCCTCGTGAGCGCGGTACACTCGACGGTCGATTTCAGCCTCGAAATGCAGGCCAATGCCCTGGTGCTGGTGGCGCTGCTCGCCATTGGCCTCGGCGCTGTTCGCCCGCCCGCGGTTGCGGCTCCGGCTTGAACCGGGCGGAGGCAGTGGGACGGGGTTCTCCTGCGCCGTATTGAACGCAGGTTTGCTGCCACCCCCCCGCCGTCCCTGCTTGTCTGCACACCAGCTCGCGGCCCGGGGCCAACAAAAAACCCGCCTCGCGGCGGGTTTCCCTGGCTTAGTTCGGGCTCACATTGTCGGCAGGATCGGGTTCATCGCCGCGATCGCTGATGGAGCCGTCGACGCCATCGCCGTCTTCACCATCAAATCCGGCTCCCGGGTCCCCAGGCAGAGCGCCCGAATCGGGCAGCAGCAGCTCGAACAAGGCGTCGATGTCGGCCTGGAACTCGGGATCGGGTTCGTTGAGGGTCCAGACCGTCGCCCGCACCGCCGTGAAGGATGCGTTGGCGGCATCGAGCGACACGCCACCGGTCACCAGGACACCGGAATAGGTGTTGATCGCCGTTTCGCAGTTCGGCACCGTGCCGACTGGCAAGGAGCAGTTGTACCGCACGGCTTCGTATTGGGATTCATAGCCGGCCACAGGTGCTGCATAGGCAGCTGGCGCCAGAGGGATCAAGGCGAGGGCAAGCAAGCTCGCCGGCAGAACGCTACGCATAAGATTACCTCAGGTTCAAGCTGCACGCAGTTCTGCAGCGCTGGACTGACTACGTCAATCTATCTAAGTACTTTGTTTACCAAAAGCCTTAACGCGGCGCAATGGTTGCAGGCCGGCGGCAGCGGGAATGCAATCCATCAACCCGCCGATGCGCGCAGCCCGTTGTTTCAGGGCTGCTCCACATAGTAATCGCCGTAGCGGGCCTGGAAGCGCGACCGGGCCATTTCTTCCTGGTTGAGCACCACCAGCACCGGCGCACCAGCACCGGCGGCTTCCTGCAGGGCCGCAAGGGACTTGCGGGCTTCGGTCTGCGGCGTGCTGGCCCAGCGCACCACAAACACCGCAGCGGTGGCGAAGCGGGCAAGATAAAGCCCGTCCACCACCGGGGCGAGCGGGGGTGAATCGATCACCACCACGTCGAACACCTTGCCAGCCGCTTCGAGCAGGCGTTGGAACCCGCTGCCCGACACCAGCTGGTCGGTGGGAATGTCGCTGCGCCGTGCGCCCATCAGCACGGTCAGGTTGGTTTGCGTGTCCTTGCTGATGATGGAGCGGATCTCCATGCTTCCGGAGCTGTCGGCCAGGAAATCCAGCAGCCCTTCGGAGGGCTCCATGTTCAAGGCGCGGTGGATACTGGGCTTGCGCAGGTCACCATCGATCAGCAGGGTGGCGCGGCCGGCCAGCGCGTAGGACCGGGCCAGCGCCAGGGCGGTGGTGGTCTTGCCTTCATTGGGCAGGGTCGAGGTTACGATGACCACGACCTTGGGTGCGCTGCGGGTCGCCGGTGTAGCGCCGTCGCGACTGGATTGATCGATTGCCGCGCGGATGCGCCGGATGGCTTCGGCAAACACCGACAGGGGCGCGTTGACCACCGCGTCCGCCGGAATGGCGGTGCTGTTGCGCGCTGGCTTCTGGACGGGCAGCGCGGCCGCCACCCGGTGGCGCAGCACCGCTTCGGTTTGCTGCTCGGAGGTGAACCCACCAATGAAGTTCTCATAAAGGAAGGCCAGCCCGATCCCCAGGCCCAATCCCGCCAGGGCCGCGAGCAGCAGGTTCATGTTGGTGTTGGGAAAGCTGGGGCGGGTGGGGGCCAGCGCCGGCGACACGATCCGGCTGTCGGCGATCTGCAAGGCGGCCTGGGCGTCCAGATCCTGCACGCGCGCCAGCAGGGTTTCATATTGACGGCGCGCCAGTTCGGCACCCTGCTGCAGCTCATAAATGTCGGTCAGCACATCGGCGGGCAGCTGGCTGCTGAGCACACTTTGCCGGATCTGCTGGCGCAGCGCCTGTTCGCTGCTGTCGGCTTGGCCGATCCGGCTGCGCAGATTGCCAAGCTCGGAGGTAGCCACATCCTGCAGGCGCCCTTCGATGGCATCCAGCTGGGCGCGCAGGTCCACCGCCACCGGCGAAGCCTCGGCCGCCGCTTGCAGCGAGGTGCTCAGTTCGGCGCGCTGGCGCTCCAGTTCGCGCAGGGCATCGGAGGCCAGCAGTTCGGCGGTGTTCTGCCAGTTCTGCGTGGCGACGCTGCGGGCGGCAAGGTCGGCGGTGCTGGCCTGCTGGTCGCGGGCGGCGCGCAGCTCATCGATCTGGGCGCGCAACTGCGAGATGGTGCCGCCCGAGCTTTGCTGCTCGATGCGGGCGATGTTTTCGTCGATGAAGCTGTCGAATGCGCCTTCCGATTGCACGATGGCGCCGCGCGCCTGGGTGATCCGCTCCTGCAACACGTCGCGGGACACCAGGGTGCTGTCCACCTTGCCGCGCACCTGTTCCTCGATATAGGCGGTGGCCACGGCATTGGCGAGACGGGCGGCCTGGGCGGGGTCGCCCGAGCGCGCCTGCACCGCGATCAGATAGGTGAGGCCGCGCCGCTGGGCACTCACCGCGGCACGCAGTTTGTTGAGCACCTCGGCCAGGGCCTCGTCCCCAGTGGGCAGGGTCGGCTCGCCCAGGCGCAAAAAGCTCATGATGCGGGCCCGCAGCCCCAGCGACACGCCATAGTTCGGATCGGTCAGCAGGTTCTCGTTGCGGATCACCTCCAGCAGCACGGTGTCGGACCGCACCAGTTCCACTTCGCTTTCCACCCGCGCATTGTCGCTGCTCGAATTGACGAACTGCGCCTGCGGGTTCAGCAGATCCTTGCTGGATGGATCAACCAGCACCAGGGCGGCCGCCGTATAAACCGGCTTGAGCGCCAGGCTCACCAATGCCGCAAGCCCCGCCACCAGCAAGGCGGTGACGAGGATCAGCCGCACCTGGCGGCGCAGCAGCCCAAGAATGG
>JAQGKH010000207.1 GCA_028290225.1 Devosia sp.
CAGGAACAATGCGGAACACCATGCTGTCGAGCTGCGGGGTGCCATCGAAGTATTCGTCATTGCGGTTGAGCAGCACGTAGGCGCCCGGGCTGTATTCCCCAAACTTGAAGGGGCCCGTACCGACCGGATTGCGCAGGAATTCGGCAGGATTGGCCAGCTGTTCGGCGCTCAGGCCGGACAGGAGATGTTCGGGAAGGATGGCGGCATTATAGCCCAGAAGCGCGGGGAAAGCAGGTTGCGGGCGGGAAAGTTTGACGGCAACCGTCAAGTCATCGAGCTTGGTAACGGCCTCGATCAGGCGGAAATTATTGGCCAGATAGAAAGGCACATCGGGATTGGTCCAGATCTGGGTGAGCGTGAACACCACATCGTCGGCGTTGAAGGCTTCGCCGTCGTGCCACAGCACATTGTCGCGAAGCTTGAACGTATAGGTCAGCCCGTCTTCGGAAAGTTCCCAGGACTGGGCCAGGTCGCCCACCGGAGCGAGCGTATCCAGGTCATAGCGCACCAGTCCGCTATAAACGGTCTTGTTGACCAGGATGTTATAGAGCCCGCCGGCAACCGGCCAGATCTGGGGGTCGTCGTTGATGGGGATGCTGA
This sequence comes from Devosia sp., assembly GCA_028290225.1. Lineage (GTDB taxonomy): Bacteria > Pseudomonadota > Alphaproteobacteria > Rhizobiales > Devosiaceae > Devosia. Next base: position 601 of record JAQGKH010000207.1, read on the forward strand.
AAGATGCGGCCTGGGCCTGGACCGACGCTAGGCCGGGTACAAGCAAGGCGAGGGCAGTAAAGGCGACGGCTAGTCGTTTATACATAGCATGCTCCTTTCGATTGCGCTTGTGGTTCAGGCGGCAACTTTTGCCTGCGCGGCTTGGCAGGCCGCGATGGCCTGGTTGATGGCGTGGTTGACCATGTTGCGATTGCGCACCAGCCGGGTCAGCAAGAAGCCATGCTCGTTGGTGTTGGGCGTCAGCTTTGACAGCTTGCGTGCACCATCGAGGGCCGGAAATGCCGGCAGCGGCATGGCCGGGTCATGATCGAAGCGGTCGCCCGATGTGAAGGACAGCGCCGTCAGGGCATGCGAGACGGACTTTATCAGCGCGTTAGCCTGTTCGGCGGGCAGATTGGCGATAACCGCAATGGCAGCATCGAGCCGGGAAAGGCCATCACTCACGCTCGACAGGTCGAAGGCCGGGCCGGCCTGCGAGCCGATGCTGGCGACGATGTCCTGAAGATCGGCAATCTGAGCCTTGAGATCGAGCGGCAGCACTTCGTCCTGGGTCAGGCGCAGCAGCGCATGCGCATAGATCTGGGTGTCCTTGAGCAGCACGTCGCGATCGGCCTTGTCGACCAGGTCTTCCTCGGCATGCCACCACCAGCCCATGCCACAGCCACCAACGGCGGCGCGCTGGCCCTGAGGGCGGTTGGAGAGCAGCATGAACAGCGATGGCAGGCCCACGCCCCAGAACGACTGGTCGCCGGCGCGCATCGGCCGCTCGATATTGGGCGTCTGGCTGGTGAGTTCGAAAACGGCATCGGTCACGAGGGCGGCTGTTTCGGGTACCGCCGTAACCTCGGAATAGTCGGTCGCACCCAGCGAGCCGGGCGAGTCGATGTTGATATAGGCGACGCAGTTGGCGTCGAGTTCGGCCCAATGATTGTCGGCGTACCAGGCAGAGCCTGAATAGCGACCGGTGGAGTGGCCGACCCACCAGGCAATGCGCACGCCGCGGTGCAACTCGTCCTTGTGCTGCTCCAGGACGCGGGCCAGCTCCATGCACGAGACATTGCCAGTGGCATTATCTGTCGCGCCATAGTGCCAGGAGTCGATATGGCCGGCCACGAGCACGAAATCGTCGACCTTGCCCTTGATGTCGGTGACGGGCATGCGCACCGTCGACCAGCCGGTACGGGTCACCGAATGGATGGTGCCGTTCACCACGCCCTTTTCCAACGCGGCACGCAGGCGCAGCCCGTCATTGTGCTTGATCGAAATGATCGGGAAATTGGGAATATTGCCGGCGCTCTCGGGCGTCGGCGTGCCCCAGACCGGGGTCACGATGCCTTCGTGGATCACGTCCTCGTCGCTGGGCCACATGTGGATATAGCCAACTGCGCCGGCATTCTTGGCGGCCAGCATGGATCCGCGCGAGCCACTCTCGCTCAGGACGATCTTGCCGCCAACGGTTTGGGGGCTGATCAGGTTGACCGCGTTGTCAGCCTTGAACATGTTGGTGCCGCCCTGGATGGACACCAGGTCGCCCGAGATGCCTTCTGCCGGGGTGTTCGCGCTGAAGGCGCGGGTCTTCGCCGGAATGTCGAGCGTTTCACCCGCAACAGTGACCTGCAGGCCACCCGAAACCGGATGGGAAATATAGGCTTGGTATTCATGGACGGTGACGGGAAGGCCATAGGATTCGAGGACCGACTTCACGTAGTCGACAGCCTCTAGCTCGCCCTGGGTGCCGGTGCTCCGGTCCCATTCGCAGAGCTTTTCGAGATGCTTCCACATTTCGTCGGCAGAAATACTTGAAAGCAGCTTGTCCTTCAGCGTGGCCATTTTGTTCCTATCTGTTCAAGGTTACGTTGTATTCGTAGAGGTCGCTTCGGATCGCGCCTTCGACGTATTCGACGGGGCGATCAAACTCGACAAATGCTGTTCTGCGGACCGCAAGGATCGGAGCAGAGGGCTTGATCTGCAGCAGTTCGGCTTCCTGAGCATTGGGAAGGCGGGCGCTGATGGAGTCTTCCCCGTAGATGATGTGCAGGCGATGCGAGCGCTCGATGATCTCGTAGAGCGGGCCGGAAAAATCCTCGTCCGGCGTCAGGCCGAGCGACTCAGGCACGTAGGAACTCAGCAGCGCAAAGGGCGAGCCGGCGATGTCACGCAAGCGCAGCAAATGCAGCACCCGCTCGTCCCGGTAGAGCTTGAGCTTGGACCGGATAGCGGGGGTCGGAATCTCCAGCGCAGCCGACAATGTTCGCGCGGTGGTCGCAACGCCTTGCGAGCGAAGATCTTCTGTCAGTCCCCGGAGCTTGGCTCCACGCACTTCCTTGCGCGCCCGGATGACGAGCGTGCCCACTCCGGCTTTCGGCTTGATCAGGCCGTCGTCGGTTAGCGCCTTGAGGGCGCTTCTGATGGTCGCTCTGCTTACGTTGAATGCGGCCGAAAGTTGATGCTCGGTCGGAATTGTCGAGCCCACCGCGTAGTGGCCGGATTGAATCCGTTCCCTGAGGACCACCTCCACTTGTTCGTACAATGCCGCTTTTGCTGAATCTGGCATTTGTTCGAACAAAGTTCCATTTTTTCATTGCTGTTGCGTCTTAGTTCGCTCAGCAGCTGTCATATTCCCCCCGAGTTCGGCTTTTCTCGGGACTGGTTGGCAAGATTCCGCAAATTTTGCACCTTGGCAAGACCAAAATGCTAGTTGGTCAAAATGTGTGCACGGATTCTATTTGTGCGGACAAATGTAAGAGTTTGAGGTGCCGGGCGGTGAAGCTGTTCAGGCGAGCTGGGCAGGTCGGGTCGGGCGGGCCTTGGCTGGCCGCGCGTCGCAGTCGTTCGCCCAAGGCAGGAACAACCCGCCCGCCGAAGGGCGCGACCAAGTTTTCGCCACGGCGATGAACAGGTTCTGAACGGCTTTCGGCCGCGACAGCGTCAAGCAGCAATGCCTAGGGATCGAGACCTGGCTGGCGATGCTGATCACGATCCTGGTTTGCCCTGGATCGTCAGCGCACCCCTTCAGGAATGGGGCGAGGCTCCGTCGATGGAACGGAGCCTTTTTGTTGCGGAAGCGTCCGAGGTGGTCGGCGCTTCAGAGGGTGCCGGCGAGATAGCGCTCAAGGGTTGCTGCCGTGCCGATGTCCCAAAGCGTTCGCAGGGCGTGGCTGAAGGGAGCGGCAAAGGCGGGGTTGCGGCCGAGTTCGCCATAAATGTCGCTCATGGCCAGCCAAGCGCCGGGATCGTCCCTGGCAAGGATGGCCTGGCGGTTGAGGCGATCCCAAGCGGGGTCGTTCGGCTCGATAGGAGCGCCGCTGTCGGTGATGCCGAAGCAATAACGGCACCAAAGGGCGGAAACCAGCGCCAGGCCGGTGACGCTTTGTCCTTCCCCGATGCGGTCGGCGGCGGAGGGGATGATGAATTTAGGCTGGCGGTTGGAGCCATCCAGGGCCAGGCGCCGGATGGTGTCGCCGATCTTGGGATTGGCGAAGCGCTGCTGGCAAAGCTCAAGATAGGCATCGAGACCGGTATCGGGGACCGGCGGCACCACCGGGATGATTTCGTCGCGTTCCACCTTGGCGAGAAATGCCGACACCAGGGGGTGCTCCATGGCTTCGTGCACGAAATGCACATCCAGCAGACCGGCGGGATAGGCGATGGTGGCGTGGCCGCCATTGAGGATGCGGATCTTCATGTGCTCATAGGGGGCGACATCGGGCACGAACTGCACGCCCACGGCTTCCAGCGCCGGGCGGCCGGCGGGGAAATTGTCCTCCAGCACCCATTGGCGGAAGTTCTCGCAGA
>JAQGKH010000286.1 GCA_028290225.1 Devosia sp.
GCGTTGCCGGCAAAGATGCCCATGGTCACAAAACCCATATGCGCCACGGACGAATAAGCGATGAGCTTCTTGATGTCCTGCTGCACCAGCGCCACCAGCGAGGTCACGATGATGGCTGCCACCGACAGCAGGAACACCACGTTGGCGAACTGCGCCGACGCTTCGGGGAACATGGGCAGCGAGAAACGCAGGAAGCCGTAGCCACCAAGCTTGAGCAGGATCGCCGCCAGGATCACGGAGCCGGCCGTAGGCGCCTCCACATGCGCTTCGGGCAGCCAGCGGTGAAACGGCCACATCGGCATCTTGACCGCGAGCGAGGCAAAGAACGCCCACCACAGCCAGGGTTGCATCTCGCTGGGGAATTCATGCGTCAGGAGCCGCGCGATGTTGGTGGTGCCTGCGTTCCAATACATGGCCATCATGGCCAGCAGCATCAGCACCGAGCCGACAAAGGTGTAAAAGAAGAACTTGTAGCTCGCCTGGATGCGCCGCTTGCCGCCCCAGATGCCGATGATCAGGAACATCGGCACCAGCGTGCCCTCGAAGAACACATAGAACATGGCCAGGTCGAGCGTCGTGAACACGCCGATCATCAGCGTTTCCAGCAGCAGGAATACGACCATGTATTCCTTGACCCGCACCGAGATCGACTCCCAGCTTGCCAGAATACAGAACGGCATCAGCAGCGCCGAAAGCACGACGAACAGCACCGAAATACCGTCCACCCCGACGCGATAGCCGATATTGTCGCCGATCCACGGCCGGTCCACCACGAACTGGAAACCGGCATTGGACGGGTCGAACATTGACCACATCCAGAGCGACAGCAAAAAGGTGACAACCGTCGCGGCCAGGGCGGTCCAGCGGATCGCATCAAAGGCCGTCCTGGGCATGAACAGGATCGCCACTGCGCCGACCAGTGGCAGGAAGGTGAGGATCGTCAGAATGGAAGTGGCGAAGGTCATCAGATCAGTCCCCCGGCCGCAATGGCCCAGGTCAAGAGCGCCGCGATGCCGATCAGCATTACGAAGGCATAATGGTAGAGATAGCCGGACTGGAGTTTGACAACCCAGGAGGTGACATTGTTCACGCGCCGCCCCAAACCTTCGGTCAGCTTGGCGTCGATCAGCCAGTCGTCAAAGCCGCGCCAGAACGCCTGCCCGATCCAGACGGCCGGCCGCACGAAGATCGTGTTGTACAGCTCATCGAAATACCACTTGTTGAGCAGGAACTTATAGAGGCCAGGATTGGCGGCTGCCAGGTTCCTCGGCGTTTGCGGCGAGCGGATATACATGTACCACGCGGCTATGAAACCGATGAGCATGGCGAAGGTGGCGGACCACTTTACCCACCACGGCACATGGTGCGCCGCCTCGATGATCTCGTGATCGACCACGATGGATCCGGCAAAGAAGTGCTCGATATGCTCCACGTCATGGAAGAACATGCCATAGAACACGGCGCCCGCCAGCACCGCACCAGCGGCGAGCACGTATAGCGGCACCAGCATCACATTGGGCGACTCATGGGCATTGTCATAGGCGCTGCCATGGTGACCATGCGCGTGATCATCGTGGCTGGTGTGTGCCGCATGGGCCCTGTGATCGGCATTGTCGTCGTCGATCGGCTCGTGATGGCTTTCCGGATCGCTGTGACCCGGCTCGGGATGCGCGGTGACCGCGTGCTGCGCGTCGCGCGGCGAGCCGTGGAAGGTCAGGTGGATGAGGCGCCACGAATAAAAGCTCGTGAATACCGCCGCCATCACCAGCAACCAGAAGGCCATGGAGCCGACATTGCCGCCATAAGCATAAGCGGCTTCAATGATGGAGTCCTTGGAAAAGAACCCGGCAAAGCCGATGAACTCGGTGCCCGGAATCCCAACGCCGGTTAGCGCCAGGGTGCCGATGATCATCATCGCATAGGTCACCGGAATTTTTCGGGCGAGCCCACCCATGTTGCGCATGTCCTGCTCGTGATGCATGGCGTGGATCACCGCGCCCGCACCCAAAAACAGCAGCGCCTTGAAAAAGGCATGCGTGAACAGGTGGAACACCCCGGCGGTATAGGCGCCGGTGCCCAGGCCCACGAACATGTAGCCCAGTTGCGAACAGGTGGAATAAGCGATCACGCGCTTGATGTCGTTCTGCACCAGGCCAACGGTGGCCGCAAAGAACGCAGTAATGGCGCCAATCACCACTACAAAGGTCAGGGCCGCCTGCGAGATCTCGAACAGCGGCGACAAGCGAGCCACCATGAAGACCCCGGCGGTCACCATGGTCGCGGCATGGATCAGCGCCGAAACCGGCGTCGGGCCTTCCATGGCGTCGGGAAGCCAGGTGTGCAGCAGGAACTGCGCCGACTTGCCCATGGCGCCCATGAACAGCAGCAGGCACACCACGGTCATCGCGTGCAGGTCCCAGTTCAGGAACCGCATCGTCGCTTCCGCCGCTTCGGGAGCGGCATGGAAGGCGCCGTCGAAATCGAGGTGCCCGAGCACCATATAAGCGCCAAAGATACCCAGGGCGAAGCCGAAGTCGCCGACGCGGTTGACCACAAAGGCCTTCATCGCCGCAGCGTTGGCCGACGGTCGCGTGTACCAGAAGCCGATCAACAGATAGGACGCCAGCCCTACCCCTTCCCAGCCAAAAAACATCTGCAGGAAGTTGTCGGCCGTCACCAGCATCAGCATCGCGAAGGTGAACAGCGAAAGATAGGCAAAGAAGCGCGAGCGATGCGGATCCTCGGCCATGTAGCCGATGGAATAAACATGCACGAGGCTCGAAACGGTGTTCACCACCACCAGCATGATGGCGGTGAGGGTATCGACGCGCAGCGTCCAGCGCAGATCCATGTCGCCGACCTGGATCCAGCGCATGACCTCTACCTTGAGGACCGCCGCATGACCGCCTTCGGCAATCTCGGCGCCCATCAACCCACCACCAAAAGCCACGGGAAGGAACACGACCCATGACAGCACTGCTGCAATGATCAGCAGCCCCGTGGTGATGAACTCGCTGGGCCGATGGCCGATGGTACGGCCGAGCAGGCCAGCAAGGAGGGCACCCACGAGGGGCAGGAAAACAATCGCTTGGATCATAGCGGTGCTGCTTAGCCCTTCAACTGGTTGACGTCTTCAACCGCAATCGAACCCAGATTGCGGTAGAAAATCACGAGAATGGCGAGACCGATGGCCGCCTCGGCGGCCGCAACCGTCAGGATCAGCAGCGCAAAAACCTGCCCCTGCAGATCACCCAGATGCGCGCTGAACGCGACGAGGTTGAGATTGACCGCCAAGAGGATCAATTCGATCGACATCAGAATGACGATGATGTTGCGGCGATTGAGAAAAATGCCGAACACGCCCAGCGTGAACAGGATTGCCGCGACGGTCAGGTAGTGACCGAGGCCGATTGCCAAGCCCATGATTACTCCTACAGCCCTTGGCCGCTTTTGACTTTGACGACTTCCAGCGTATCGGCGACTCGACGATTCACCTGCACTGATGGGTCCTGGCGCTTGATACCTGTCTTGTGTCGCAGGGTCAGCACGATCGCGCCGATCATGGCAACCAGCAGGATCGCCGCCGCACCCTGGAACAGGAAAACGTAGCGCGTATAAAGCACCTGCCCGAGTGCCCGGGTATTCTCCACGCCTGCGTCAATCGGCAAGGCGCCGAACCCCGGAGTTTCGGGAGCGATCCAGGCGCTCCCCGCGACGAGCAGCAGTTCGAGCAGCAGCACGATGCCAACCAGCACCCCGATGGGCGCATATTGCAGCGAGCCGCGCCGCAGGTCCCTGAAGTCCACGTCGAGCATCATGACGACGAACAGGAACAGCACCGCCACGGCGCCGACATAAACCACGATCAGGATCAGCGCCAGGAATTCGGCCCCGGCGAGCATGAACAAGCCCGCAGCGTTGACGAAGACGACGATCAGGAACAGCACCGCGTGAACGGGGTTGCGCGAGGACACCACCATGAACGCCGACGCCACAGCGACGATCGAGAACAGGTAGAAAAAGAACAAGGGAAGGCTCATCCGGTCTTCCTTCAGCGATACGGTGCATCGGTGGCGATGTTATGAGCGATCTCGCGCTCCCACCGGTCACCATTAGCCAGGAGTCGCTCCTTGGAGAAATAGAGCTCCTCGCGCGTTTCCGTGGCAAATTCGAAATTCGGGCCCTCGACAATGGCGTCTACCGGGCAAGCTTCCTGGCAAAAGCCGCAATAGATGCATTTCACCATATCGATGTCGTAGCGCACGGTGCGACGAGTGCCATCGTTCTGGCGCGGCCCGGCTTCGATGGTGATGGCAAGGGCCGGGCACACTGCTTCGCACAGCTTGCAGGCAATGCAACGCTCTTCCCCATTGGGGTAGCGGCGCAAGGCATGCTCACCGCGAAACCGTGGGCTGACCGGGTTCTTTTCGAACGGGTAGTTCACCGTCGGCTTGGGCGTAAAGAAGTAGCGCATGGCCAGGAAGA
>JAQGKH010000342.1 GCA_028290225.1 Devosia sp.
GTCAGTGGTGGGGACAGACAATATCTCCGTCACCGCGTCGACCACCAGGCCCGCCTGCAATTTGCCAACGGTGACGATGATGACGCGCGGCTGCACCGTACCGGGCGCAGATGGCGCATCGAACCGCTCGCGCTGGTCGATGATCGGAACGGGCCGACCGCGCAGATTGATGACCCCGGTCAAAAAGCGCGGAGCATTGGGCAAGCGGGTGATGGTATTGGGCAGGCGCAGTACTTCCTGCACCGCCCCGATCGGCAGGCCGTAACGCTCCTCGCCCAACTCAAAGACCACGAACTGTTCCTGTGCCCCGGTGGTGCCCTGCTCGTCCATGATCCCCGTCTTTCCGCCTGCCGCAGCCAGTGTTGCTGCAACAAACTGATTGGCGAAAAGTCCGCCCGCCGAAAGGATGGACACCAGCGGCCTGCCCTCACCTGGGCGGCCGATGGCATCGAGTTCGGCCTGTCCCCGACCACGCTGAAGGACAGGGGGAACAGCATCGATAGCCGATTCAGGGAGCCGCAAAATTGATTGAACGGTATCGACGGTCAGCCCGATCTGCGCGCCGGCATGATCAACCACCAGAACGCGGCTGTCGGGCGGCTCGCCCTGCCCGCCTTCAAAACCCAGCAATGCGGCCAGCGAAAGGATCGGCAGAGTGCGTTCGCGCACATTCGCCAGGCCAAGCACCGCTGCATCGGCTCCCCCCACCTGGGCGAGTACCTCCGGCAGCCGCAGTACCTCGGTCACCACATCGAGCGGCAAGGCAAACGCCTGCCCGCGAACCAGAAACGACAGCAGCACGCGCTGCGCCACTTGCGGCTCGGCGACAGGCTGGGCCGATTCCGCCACTTGTCGCCTCGCGGCACCCTGTGACTCCTGGCGCCGGAACCCGGTTTCCAGCAGCGCTGCCACTTCGATCTGCCCGCCAGCTTCGGCCTCTCCGCCCCAGTCCAGCCGCAGCACAGCATCCACCAGGAGGCCAACTGCCCCGCCATGATCTAGCACGACAACGCGTTCCTCGCTGCCCGGCTCCTGCCCCATCAGGGCGGCGAGCGACACAATCGGCAGCACGGCGCCCCGCAAATTGCTGACCCCCAGCAGTGCCGGCGGTCCGTGCGGCACGCGGGTGACCCTGGGGCGGCGCAGGACTTCGATCACGCTGTCACCGGCAAGCGTATAGCTTTGCCCGCCAAGCAGGACGGTTAACTGGCGCTGCTTGCTGGCTGCCGCCGGCGCTAGTGTGCTCACGCTCAGCTCGTCGCCTGGAGTTCTTCGGACAGCAGTGCAATTTCCTCAATCGCGGCCGCCAGATCCTCGGCGGCGCTGGATTGTTCGCGCGCCGCGGTCGCCGCCTGGCCGGCCGCCGCGCTCGCCTCCTGCGCCACGGTGGCAATCTGCTCGGTCCCGACAAGGATTTCCCGCATGGCGATCAGCACCGCATCGGCGCTGGAGAGAATGGCGGTGCTACTCGCGCCGATCGCCTCGCAATCCTTTTGCACCTGGTCGAGGCGGCCCAGAATCAGCTGGTTGCGCGCCATTTCAGCCTCCGCAGCCTGCACGGTGATCTCGAGATCCCGGCGCGCCGAGTTGATCGTGCTCTGGATCGAGCGGACGCTCTCCTTGGCTCCTTCAATGGTTTCGGAAGCGTTGTCGGCCAGTTTACGGATGTCGCTGGAAACGATGGCAAAGCCCCGGCCCTCGGCGCCGGCACGCGCCGCTTCAACCGAGCCGCTGACGGCCAGCATGCTGGTTTGCAAGCCCACCAGGATGATCCGGTCCACGGCGCGTTCCATCTTGCGTGCCACGGCATCGAGCACGCCGAGGGCCTCGATAGCCGCATTGGTGTTGCTCAATCCCGCTGCGAGTTCGGTGGCAATACCCAAAACACCAGCCCGACTGCGCAACAGACGCTCGCTGATGGCCCCAATCAGACCTGCCGCGTCCCTGGCGTTCTCGGCGCTCAGTCGGGCACTGGTTTCGATTTGCGTCATCGCCGCATTGGATTGCTGGGTAGCGGCCGCTTGCTGCTCGGCACCGCGGCTGATCTGCTCCACGGCAATCAGGATCTCGGCGGCAGCGGTGGAAAGCTCCTGCACCGTGGCGGACAACTCCTCGGCGGCCGCCCCCATGGCGGCCGGGCCACTCGCGGCATCACTATTGTCCCCCAGGGCTTCGGCGATCTGCGACAGGGTTTGGGCGGCCTGCTGGCTTTGATCCAGCGCCACGCTCTGCTGCTGCACCGAGCGCTGCGCCTGGGCCGTAGCGGCCGCCTGCTCTTCAGCGGCGGCGGCAACATTTTCAGCACCTTTCTGGGCTTCCCGGGCCGCGAGATCCGCTTCAACGGCCGCCGTGAGGATGATGCTGCTGCCGTCGAGCAAGGCCAGCAAATCGCCGCGGATCGTGGTCAGCTCCGCCGAGATCGTTTGGCCGACCTCGGTCTGTGCCTGTGCCGATTGGGCGGCGGCCTCAATGCCGTTGGAGACCTGCGCCACGCCCTCACCAACCGACTGTGCCAATTGCTTGACGTCGCGTGCACTGCGCTCGGCGCTTTCAGCCAAGGCGCGAACTTCGTCCGCCACTACCGCAAAACCGGCCCCCTTGTCGCCAGCGCGCGCCGCCTCGATAGCCGCATTGAGGGCAAGCAGATTGGTCTGGTCCGAGACATTGGCGACGATACTGGTTGTCTCCCCGATACTGCTCGCCTCCGTTTTGAGCCGGCTGATCAGATCCACTGCAGCCAACTGGCGGGCGGCATTGTTCTCGATGGCGAGCAACGAATCCGCAATGGCACTCGCCGATTCCACCACCGTGGCCTGCAGGCCTTCGGTTTGCCGGCGCGAGATTTCGGCATTGCTGCGAGCGGCGGAAAACTGGCGCGACAATTCAGCGGCGGTAGCGAGCGACTCATGCGCGGCGCCCGCCGCTTCCTCGGCACCGCTGGCAATCTGTTCCAGCGTCTGGCGCAACTCTTCGGCCGCCCCCGCCGATTCAGCCACGCCGCTCGCAAGCTGCATGGTGGCAGCCGCAACCCGTTCGGCCGCCTGTTCCCGCGATACGGGCATGGCAGGCTTCCCATGCGCCCTGACCGCGTGCGGCGCAGCTTGGGGCGCCGAAGGCCCTGGCTCACCAACATTGCGTTTGGCGAGAGTGGTCGTCTTGACGAGTGCCATGCCCTGCTCCGTTTGGTCTCGATGAGATCAGCCGCACGCAGATATCACCCTACAGAGCCGCGGCATACAGCCTGCTGCGTGATCGACTCAACTATCTCCCGGGCAGCCCGACTACCTAGCCGGGCTCAACTATGTTGAGGACAACTCACCGGTGTGCCGACAATCGGTGCCGGTGGTCCATCCTTGTCCAACATAAAGCCCCGCTCTCGCCGGTTGACGCGAATGAGGCAAACCAAGTTCGTTCTACTGATCGACCGGGCGTTCCACGACAGCCGGTACATCGCTCGAGCCTTCAACGCGGTCGCGATGCAGTGCGGCGCGGGCGAGCAGCATCAAGGTGACCGGCGTGGTGACGCTGACAAAGGTGAATATCAGTATTTCATGGGCGATGAAGCGATCTTCACCGATGGTGGAGAGGATGGCCGAGGCTGCAAGCACACCCACGGCACCGAAGCTGGTGCCCAGGGTCGGCGCGTGAATGCGCTGATAAAATGATGGCATGCGAGCAAGGCCCACGGCGCCCACAAAGGTCAGGAAAGCGCCGACCAAGACGCAGGCCGAGATCAGGAGCGCCGCCCAGAGGGGGACGTCGTCGAAGCTCATTCGATCACCTCGCCGCGCATCAGGAATTTAGCCAGCGCTACCGTGCCGACAAAGCCAAGCAGCCCGATCAGCAAAGCTACCTCGAAATAGATGACGGTGCCGACGCGCATGCCGAAGGTGACGAGCAGGAGCATGGCCACCACATACATGGCATCGAGGCTGAGCACCCGGTCCTGCGCCCGCGGGCCGGCGATCAGCCGATAGAGCGTCACCAGCATGGCAGCGCCGAGCACGACCTGGGCTATGGTAATGCTCCAAAACAGGATCATTGCGCTCATTGGAAAATCTCCAGCAGCAAGGTTTCGTAGCGGCGCTTAATCGTGTCGATCCACTCCCCTTCGTCGATCAGGTCGAGAACGTGGATCAGCACGCTGCTTTCGGCGGGGCTGTATTCGAGCCAGGCGCTGCCGGGCGTGGCAGTGATGATGCAGGAAAGGACGGCAAGACCCGCGGGGTCCCTAAGTTCAAGGGGCATCTTGATGAAGCCGGCCGTGGCTTTGCGCCGCTCACCGGCAAGTACGATGCGGGTCACGGCGATGTTGGAGCGGATGATGTCGAGGGTGACTTCGGCCAGCAGTTTGAGGACAAGGCCGGGCCGGCGGATGCGAGGCTTGTGCGGCTGGAGACGCGCCATGGCATGGGAGGCCGCGAAGGCGACGACAAAACCGAGCAGGATATGGCCCAGCCCGGCCGATTGCTGCAGCAGCAGCCACATCAGGGTCAGGGCTACGGTCAGCAGCGGATGGGGAAAAAGGCGGCTCAACGCGTGACCTCCCGGGCCAGCTCGGTTGCGGCGCCGCTCCCCAGGACTTCAAGCACATAATATTCGGGCACGCTAACCAAGGCCGCGGTGCTTTCGAGATAGGCCAAAACCGAGGCGGGCACTACGCTGAGGAAGATGCACAGCGCCAGAAGCACCACGATGGGCAGCATTTCACTTAGCCGCGCCTGCACCGCGCCCGGTTCAAGCGTGGCCCAGAAGATGTTGATGCCACTGCGCGCCATGGCGATCAGCACCGCAAGGCCGGAAATGATCAGCGTTGCCGTCAGCCACCAGGCCTGGGTCGTGGGGCCGGTGCCACCATTCAGGGCCGTGCTGAGGATAGCAAATTTGGCCAGAAAGCCGGAAAGCGGCGGCAGGCCAGCCAGAAGGA
>JAQGKH010000351.1 GCA_028290225.1 Devosia sp.
CCCAACCAGGGCCACAGCTTCAACAACAGCAAGCCGCGCTATCGCCTGACCCCGGCCGGACCCGACCACGCGCAGATCGCCGCCTGCGCCGGCATGCTCGATTATCTCGAAATCGTCGCCTCCCTTGCCGGCGACCGCGTGCCCGGCGCCGACCCGTTCCGGCGCGCCCACGCGGCCATGCGCCAGCAGGAGATCGCGCTTGCCACGCCGCTCCTGGCCTATCTGCGCGCCCGGAACTCCGTCCGCCTCGTGGGCCCCGATGATCCCGCAACGCGCGCTCCCACCATCTCCCTCATCCTCGACGAACCCGGCGCAATCGTCGCGGCCCGCCTGGCTCGTCACGGCATCATGGCCGCCGGCGGCAATTTCTATGCGCCGCGCCTGCTCCGCGCCCTCGGCATCGATCCCGACCACGGCGTGCTGCGCTTATCCTTCGTGCACTACACCACACCGGCCGAAATCACTCAGCTCATTACCGCCCTCGACGCCGAGCTGCCATGACCCGCACCACCGCGACCCTGTGCCTCCTGCTCGCCACCGCCCTGTGGGGCTTTGGCTTCATCGCCCAGAAACACGCCATGCAATCGCTGGGGCCCCTGAGCTATACCGGCATCCGCTTCGTCATCGGCGGTGCCCTGCTCCTGCCCCTGGCCTTGCGTGAACGGCGCATCAAGGCCACGAGACTGTCCGGCCGCGATTGGTGGTTTGTTGCCGCCATGACCCTGGTGTTCTTCATCGGCAGCTGGCTCCAGCAGCTGGGCCTGGCCAGCACCACCGTCACCAATGGCGGCTTCCTCACCGGTCTTTACGTGCTGTTCGTGCCCTTGATCGCCTTTGCCGTGTTCCGCACCCGCCCCCATCCGCTGGTGCTGGTCGGCATCGCGCTCGCGCTGCTGGGCATTTACCTGCTGAACGGCGCCCGCCTCGATCAGCTCAACACCGGCGACGCCCTGATCGTTCTTTGCGCCGCGTTCTGGGCCGTCCATGTGCTGATGCTGGGCTCCATTGCCACCCGCACCGGCCTGCCGCTGGCCATCACCTGCGGCACCTTCATCCTGGCCGGGGTCGGGTCCAGCCTCCTCGCCATCGGCTTTGAAGCGCCCACCCTCGGCCAGATCGCCGATCAATGGCTCGCCGTTGCTTATGGCGGCATTGCTTCCACCGCGGTCGGTTTCACCCTCCAGGCCGTGGCCCAGCAATATGTGCCTGCGACCAACGCCGCCCTGGTGCTGTCCTCGGAAGCCTTGTTCGCGGCCTTGGGCGCCGCCCTCCTGCTGGGCGAACGCCTGCTGCCTATCGGCTATCTCGGCGCCGCCATCATCTTCGTGGCCATCCTGCTGGGCGAAGTGCTGCCGCCGCTGCTGCTGCGGCGCCGCGCCCGCCTTCCCGCCTAGTCCCCGATGCGCTTGAGATTGTAGCTGCGGCACACCACGAGCAGAAAGCACCCCCGGATCCGCACCACATCCGCGCTCACCTGCGTGATCGTGCCCGGTGCGCTCTGGCCGTAGAGATTGAGCTGGCCCTTCCATTGGTTGGGCTTCACCTGCTTGGCCCCATCGATCATCAGCGTATTGAGATAGGGCAGGTTCTTGCGCGAATCCGCCCCGTTGCCCAGCCAGATCAGCTCCGCGCAAAGCTGCGTGCCATCGCCGCACATGCTCACCTGGTAGCGGCTGTCCCCGCTTTCGATTTCCCATTGCCCCACCGGCGACGCCAAGGCTGCGCCCAGGCTCACCGCCAGCGCGCCCAGCACCACCATTCCCCGCTTCAACCAGGCCATTCCAGTCACTCCCTTGTTAGCGCAGCACCTGCGGCCAGTCACTGCGCCCCATCGGCTGAACCGCCACTGAACGGCGCCGGTCCCATCGCCCGGCCCACCTGCAGATTGTTGTGGAGCGCCCCCTGATTTTCCTCGCGCCCTCCGCTGCGCTCCGGCACAACCGGACCATGGCCAAGCTTTATTTTTCCTACGCGGCAATGAACGCGGGCAAATCCACGCTCCTGCTCCAGGCCGCCTACAACTACCGCGAGCGCGGCATGAACGCCTTGCTGTTCACCTCTGCGCTTTACGCCAAGGCTGGGATTGGCCAGATCTCCTCGCGCATCGGCATCGCCGAGCCGGCCGCGCTTTATTCCGCTGCCGACGATCTCTACCTCGCCGTCCACGACGCTGCCGAAATCGCCAAGGTCGATTGCGTCTTTGTCGATGAAGCCCAGTTCCTGTCGCCCGACCAGGTCTGGCAGCTTGCCCGCGTCGCCGATCGCCTGCGCATTCCGGTGATGTGCTTTGGCCTGCGCACCGATTTCCAGGGCAAGCTCTTTCCCGGCTCCGCCGAACTCCTCGCGGTGGCCGATGTGCTGCGCGAAATCCGCACCATCTGCTCGTGCGGGCGCAAGGCCACCATGGTGGTCCGCCAGGATCCCGCCGGGCGCGTGCTCACCGCGGGCGATCAGGTCGCCGTCGAAAAATCGGTTTACCTCTCCTTGTGCCGCATGCACTGGGAAGAAGCCGTTGGCCGCTGGCCGGCGAAAGGACCTTCCCATGATTGAAGCCGAACCCGCCGCTCTGCCCGAGCCCTCCGGCGCCCTCACCATCCGCACCCTCGCCATGCCTGCCGACACCAACCCCTCCGGCGACATCTTCGGCGGCTGGGTGATGAGCCAGATGGATATCGCCGGCGCCATCGCCGCGGTGGAGCGGGTCCGTGGCCGGGTCGCCACCGTGGCCGTGGAAGCCATGAGCTTCATCGCCCCGGTCAAGGTAGGCGATATCCTGTGCGTCTACACTTCGGTGGAGCGAGTGGGCACCACCTCGATCACCATTGCCATCGAAGCCTGGGCCCGCCGGGAGCGCATTGCCGATCGCGTCAAGGTCACCCAGGGTCGCTTTGTTTACGTCTCCCTGGGCGAGGACGGGCGCAAGCGGCCCATTCCCTGACGCCTTTCCGACCGGACTGTTCAGCCGCCATTCAGCTGAAATGCGCTTGTATCACCACGCCGGCCAACGGGCCGGCAAGCATGGGGAGCCACCAATGAAATCTGTTCGTCTCGGTTTGATCACCACTGTCGCAGCCCTGCTGGCCGGCGTCGTTGCCGCTGCCGCCGCACCCGCCAGCGTATCGGCCAATGTCAATGTTCGCTCTGGCCCCGGGACCCAGTATCCGACCGTGGGATCGCTGTTCGCCAACAACGCCATCGATGTGGGTCAGTGCAGCGCTGGCTGGTGCCAGATTTCGGCGGTGAACGTGTCCGGCTGGGTGTCCAGCAACTTCGTCGTTATCGGCCGCGGGGCACAGGTGCAGCCGCGCCAGCAGTCCGGCCCCGACATCAATTTCGAGTTTAACTTCGGCGGCAACGGCCGGCCTTTCCCGGCGCACGACAATCCAGTTCCCTTCCGGCCCGCTCCGCCCGCCCCACCTGTGTTCGAGGATGATGAAGAGGCCGGCGCCTGCTTCTACACGCGCCCCGATTTCCGCGGCGAGCAGTTCTGCGTCACCGAAGGCGAAACCTACGATTACCTGCCGCGTCGCTGGAACGACACTTTCCGCTCCGTTGAGATATTCGGTGGCGCGCAGGTCGATATCTGCCGCAACGAGGACCTTTCTGGCGCCTGTGCCACGTTGCGCCGCGACACGGCGCGCTTGCCGCGTGAGCTGGATAAGCGGGTCTCTTCGGTGGACGTTTACTAAGTTCGTTTGCCGAAGCGAACTGTTCGGGCGAACTCGGAACCGATTGTTTCCGGCCTCGTTTCTTCATCAACAACTACCCACAACAGCGTCAATGCCGTCGGCGCGCGTCGCTCTTCGGCCAAGAATATAACAGGAGTTCAAGCATGAACCGTCATCAACGCAAGCTGCTGAAAACTGCGGCCACCGGTGTCGCCGTTGCGGCCACCGCCTTGGTGGTGTTTCTGCCCGCAGTTGCCCAGGCCGCGCCCGGCACCGTGACCAGCAATGTCAATGTGCGCTCCGGCCCGGGTGGCAATTACGGGGTGGTCGACACCGTTCGTTCGGGCACCGCTGTGGATGTGCAGCAGTGCGAAGGCTCCTGGTGCTACATCGCCAAGCCAGGCCCGGATGGCTGGGTTTCCGCCCAGTTCCTGAGCGCCGGTGGCCGTCCCGTCAATTCGGGTCAGCCCGGCCTGTCCTTTGGCTTCTCCACCGGCCCCGGCGGCCCTCAGATCAATATCGGCGTCGGCAACGACCGCAATCCTCCCGGTCGTCGAGGGCGCCCGGTGCCGCCCATTATTGAAGAAGACCTTGCTGAAGTCTGCTTCTATGACCGCACGCGCTTCCGCGGCGAAAGCCAGTGCCTGGAAGAAGGCGACAGCGTGCGCAATCTTGGCAACTTTGCCGACCGCATCTCGTCCATCGACAATCCCGATGGCTTGAACGTCCAGGTCTGCGCGGAGTCCAACTTCCGCAATTGCCGCACCTACACCACCAGTGCTTCCTCGCTGGGCGACTACGACGATTACATCGTTTCGATCCGCGTCCGCTAAGCAGTTCCGAATGTGCAAAAAGGGGGCGTCACTGCGGTGGCGCCCTTTTCGTTGCTCGCCATTCCGATAAAACTTGGACTTGGATCAACCTCGCGCTACTGTCGCTGCGCCCGAGCTTTGTTGTGGAACAGCATACATGCCCCATTTCCTGCGCACCCTAGTCTTCCTGGCCGTTGCCGGCCTTTCCGCCGTGTCGGGATCTGCGTCGGCATTGGCGGCGTCCGCATCGGGCAGTCTTGCCTGGAGCACCAAGCCCGCGACGCTGCACGAAGGTCCGGGCCAGGAATATCGCATCCTCGGTCAGATTCCCGCCGAGCAGCGCATCAAGGTGCTGCGCTGTCAAAAGGCCTGGTGCTTTGTTGATGGCCCGGGCGGCCGCGGCTGGACCTCGCTTTATGCCGTCGATTTTGGCAAGTCGCCCGGCATCGAATGGAATGAATGGACCTTCGAGCGCCCTGCCCCGCGTCAGGTTTGCTTTTATGAAGGCGAAAATTACACCGGCGAGGCGCTCTGCGCCGGCCCCGGCACCAGGATCGAGGATTTGCTCCTGCTGGGGGCGGATAACCGCTATTCGTCCGTCCGCGTCGAAGGAAAAGTGGCTGCCGCTGCCTGTCGCGACCGCGATTTCCAGAGCTACTGCGAGCGCGTCGTCCGCAGCCAGCCCCGGCTCGACCAGTACCTCAACAACGCCCTTTCCTCCATCGAAGTCTATTGACACCCTCGGGTGAGGGAAGCCGCATAAGGCCAGACAGCTCCAGCACTTCTACACCTCCCCTTCGACGGGGGAGGCCGGGTGGGGGTGCGGAAGCCCCAACATCCCAACCCGCAATTCTGCACCCCCCATCAATCCGCGGCTGGGTGAGGAAACCCTGAGTCACAACCCCGCACTTTCTACACCTCCCCCCCGACGGGGGAGGCGCGTACGGGTGCGAGAGCCCGACCTCTAAACTCTGCCACCAAGACCAATGCGCCCGTTCGTCACCGCCTACGAGCTGGCCTCTGCATCGGCAATACGGTCCATCACCGCCTCCGGTGACACATCCCGCTTCAACTCCTCGAGTTCCTGGTCCGACTCCGTGCGGATATCGAGCTTGTGGGCGATGGCGGTCACCAGTCCGATCAGCCGCGTCGTTTCGTGCTCGTTCAGCAAGCTCACCTGCAGGTCGAGATCGGCCCGGATATTGTCCTCGGCAGCCATTCGGTTCTGGTTGATCAGCACGAAGGTGCTCAGGAAGATCGCCTCTACCGAAGCTTCCATCGCCAGCACCACCAGCGAAGGATCCCAGGCCGGGATGATCGGCAGCCAGCCCAGATTGATGCCGATCCACAGCCCGAAAAACACCAGGTGGATGTAAACAAACAACATCGAGCCGGCGAATTTGCTGATCGCGGCCGCCGCGCGCTCCTCCAGCGATGCCGAGCGGGCGGCTTCCTGTCGGCGCGCCATGATCGCATCGATATTGCGCGTCAATGCCGGCGACAATCCTTCGGCAGGCGTCTTGGTCGGGCTTGCCGCCATACGGGGCTGCTGGCTCATCGTCTTGGTCACTCCTTTATGCCCCTCCATAACGGCGGACCGTCGCCTTTGTTCATGCTGTCCACCGCTCATTGCGGCGGCACCGGCTGGCCCGAGCCGACAGCAACACCGTTCCGTTTCCGTTCACCGCCTGCTATGCTCAGGGAACGTTGCAATTTGCGGCACCGTTCCCCACATCAGGTGCCTTCCCGAGCATTGGTGTTTCTATGGCCGACAAGTCCGCACGCCCCGGCAAAGCCGAGTTTTCCATCGACGACTTCCTGGGTGAAATCGAGAAGGCCGAGGACCTGGCGGCGAGCAAACCCCTTTACGCCGAGCGCATGCGCAACAAGCGCGCGCTGGATCGTGCCGATCAGGCCGCGGCCGCTGCCGCCGAGGACGCTGCCAAACCAAAAACCGCGCTGGAAAAGCGCCGCACCACCAAGTCCTCGCACGACACGGTGACCGGCATGGCGCCGCGTACCAGCAAGACCAAGATCAATTCCGTGGTCCGCCCCGACTTCTCGGGCATGGGCGAAGCCCCCCAGGCCGGCTTCGGCCATGTCCCCTCCGCCAAGGCGCTCTCCGCCCGCAAAGCCACCGCCCCCCCTCATCCTGAGGAGGCGCAAAGCGCCGTCTCGAAGGACGCTGCCGCGGACCCCGACGCCAGCGCCGAGATCCGCTCGGCCCTCACCGCCGCCACCAAGAAGGCGAAGGCCAAGAAGAACGAGGACGTTTCCAACGCCCAGACGGTCGGCGTCACCGCCACCGTCAAGGCGCTGGAGCAGATCATCCTGCATGGCCGCAAGGAAGTGGAAGGCTCCTCCCCCTGGATGCCGCACAAGGCGCAGAACCGCCTCAGCAAGCGCATGGCCGGCAAGCCCTTCCGCATGGTCACCGACTACGAGCCGGCCGGCGACCAGCCCACCGCCATTGCCGAACTGGTGGAAGGCATCGAAAATGGCGAAACCGACCAGGTCCTGCTCGGCGTCACCGGCAGTGGGAAAACCTTCACCGCCGCCCAGGTGATCGCCCGCACCAATCGCCCGGCGCTGATCCTTGCCCCCAACAAGACCCTCGCCGCCCAGCTTTACGGCGAGTTCAAGAGCTTTTTCCCCGACAACGCCGTCGAATATTTCGTGTCCTACTACGACTACTACCAGCCCGAGGCCTATGTGCCGCGCACGGATACCTACATCGAGAAGGAATCCACCATCAACGAGCAGATC
>JAQGKH010000369.1 GCA_028290225.1 Devosia sp.
AGACTGCGCTGATCCCTGACGAGGAGGGTAAAGGCGCCGTGCTTGTCGATAGCTTGCGCCGTCCGCTCAATCATCGCGGGATTGTTGAAATGAATGGATTGCGGCATCTGCACCAC
Source organism: Devosia sp. (assembly GCA_028290225.1). GTDB lineage: Bacteria > Pseudomonadota > Alphaproteobacteria > Rhizobiales > Devosiaceae > Devosia. The sequence continues at coordinate 117 of JAQGKH010000369.1, forward strand.
TGGACGGCCCGGATAGCGCTTAAGGACCTCCTCGCGGAAATCCTGATGCAACGGCCAGAGGTCGCCGAAATTACCGCCTCCATGAAGAAAAATTGTACCCTCTGGTACTTCACGATACAGTCGGCTCCAATCAGCCTGCTGTCGGCATGCATAAGCGGGGGCACTGGTCAGACTTTGATCTAGCCACGCCGTCTCGCCAAGCCAAATAGCGCTATCACCAACGTTGGAATGGTCGGGGAAGTCCAGCAGTGCGAATGGCCTGTCACCGGCTGCCTCAAGAACCGGAGCAAGGACGGCGCCTATGGCTTTGCGCAATCGTGAGACGACTTCTGTGTTCGTCTCGGAAGCTGCCACAGTTCCCGCACCAGCTAGGCCTGACACCGACATCTTCACCCTCGGAGCTTGCTGCCGCCTGCTGCGACCAGAAACGAGCGATTGCCTGGCTGATAATGACAATTGCCCAAGCCATCGCCTGTGGCATCTTTCCAGCCGCACCAACAGTTCGTGAATGTCCTTACCTGTCGGCAGTTAACACCCCTCCACCCGCCAACCATGGCTGAACACCTCGAACCCATCCTCGCGCGCGATGCCAACAAGCGTCAGGTTCGCAGCCTCCGCGGTTTGGACGGCGAGGGTGGTGGGGGCGGAAACGGCGATCATGATACCGCAACCGAGCACGGCGGCTTTTTGCACCATCTCGACGGACACGCGGCTGGTGAGCAGCAGCGCAGCGGTCTCGGCGGGGATACCGTCTCGCCCTGCGGCGCCGACGAGCTTGTCGAGGGCGTTGTGGCGGCCGACATCTTCGCGCACGGCCAGCAAGCCCCCTGTAGGGCTCCACAGCGCGGCGGCGTGAACGGCGTGGGTGAGCGCATTGAGCGCTTGCGCGGGGCGGAGCGCGGCGATGGCCGCCATGATCTGGGCAGATGACAGGGTAAGCCGGGCACCAACGGGTGGCGTCTGGCGGAGCGCCTGTTCCAGGCTTTCGATGCCGCAGAGCCCGCATCCGGTCGGCCCGGCCATGAAGCGGCGGCGGGCGGCAATGGCACGGGCGCGCGGCTCGGCGATCCATAGCCGCGCTTCAGTGCCGGCACCATGCTCCACCACCTCGAAGCGCTCGATCTCGCCGGGGTTGGCAATGATGCCGTCGGTCAGGGCCCAGCCGGTGGCAAAATCCTCGAGATCGGCAGGGGTCGCCAGCATCACCGCATGGGTCGAGCCATTCACCACCACCGCCACGGCGGCCTCGGCGGGGATGCTGCGCCGGCCAGGGGCCATGCCCCCCGCCCAGCGCTGGTGCTCCACCGCGCGGTGGGTCTCGGTCACGCCGGCACGATCCGCACCGGCACCGATTTGGCCGCCGGCACATGGCTCCGTTCGGCGTGCTGGTAGATCGGTATCAGCACATTGCACTCCGGGTAATAGCCGCCGCAACTGCCCTTGGGCATGTCGTATTTGATCGCCCGCAGCCCGCCCAGCCGCCGGGTCACGCCGTCATCGGCCACCGTTTCCAGCGCCACCGTGCTGCCATCGCTGATCCCGAAGCGCGCCATGTCCTCCCCATTGAGGAACAGCACGTCACGCGTGCCCTCAACGCCCCGGAAGCGGTCATGGTAGCCATAAACCGTGGTGTTGAACTGATCATTGCTGCGCAAGGTGATCAGCCGCAGCACATCGGGATCCTTGCCATCGTCGAAACTGCCGGCAAGGGCGGAAGGAACGGTGAAATTGGCCTTGCCCGTCTTGGTCTTCCACTCGCGATGGCTGGCAGCAATCGGGCGACGGAAGCCCTCGGGCTTCTTGATGCGATTATTGAAGTCCCGGAACATTTCGGGCCAGGTCCGCTCGATGGCGTCACGCACGAGGCTATAATCGCCGACCCAGGCGTCCCAGGGCACATTGGGGTTGGGGGGCAGGGTGGCCTTGGCGATCTCGGCCACGATCCGCGGCTCGGACAGCAGGTCGGGGCTTGCCGGCTCGTTGATGGCGCGCGACAGGTGAATGACCGCAGTGGAATCTTCCACGGTCACCACCTGCTTGCCCGTCGCCTGCCGGTCATGTTCGATCCGGCCAAGGCACGGCAGCAGGAACGCGGTCTTGCCGCAAAACAGCTGCCCGCGATTGAGCTTGGTGGCGATCTGCACGGTCAGGCGCATATTGGGCCAATGGGCTTCCATCGGCCCGTGATCGGGCACGGCCCGCAGGAAATTGCCGCCAAGGCCGATAAACGCATCGATGCTCCCATCGACAATGCCCTGGCAGGCTTCCACCGTCGTGGTGCCTTTTTCGCGTGGCGCCTTGAACCCGTAGAGCTCTTCCAGCCGATCGAGGGGCACCAGCTCGGGCTTTTCGGCAATGCCGACAGTGCGCTGGCCCTGCACGTTGGAATGGCCGCGCACCGGGCAGATGCCGGCGCCCGGCCTGCCGATGTTGCCGCGCAGAAGAAGCAGGTTCACCAGCATCTGGATGGTCTCGACGCCGGCGTGGTGCTGGGTCAAGCCCATGCCGTAGATGCCCATGGCCGATGGCGCCCGGGCGTAGATCGCCGCCGTCGCCGCCAACGCCGACCGATGCAGGCCACTGCGGGACTCCAGGTCCAGCCAATCCTGTTTGTGCAGGAACGTCACCAGCGCATCGAACCCGG
>JAQGKH010000065.1 GCA_028290225.1 Devosia sp.
GCTTAAGGCCCTTGGCAATGGCGTCAAGGTCGCGCCCGGTGGATACCGAAGTGGTGAAGCGCGTGGTGAGGGTTTCCTCGGGTTTGGCGTAGTCGTCCTTGTGCTTGATCAGCAGCCAGTTCTCGCGAGCCGGGCCGGATTTGCGGGCGGTGTCGCGGCCCTTCATATGCACCAGTACCCATTCGCCCTGCATGCGCTTGCCATTGATGCGCATCTTGAGGTCGCCGTTTTGGAGGCCCTCATGGGGGTCGCCGATGGGCTCCCAAGTGCCTTCGTCCCAGAGCATCACGGTGCCCCCGCCATATTCGCCTTCGGGAATGGTGCCCTCGAAGGTGCCATAATCAAGCGGATGGTCCTCGACATGCACGGCAAGCCGCTTGTCGGCGGGATTATCGGAGGGCCCTTTGGTTACCGCCCAGCTTTTCAGCACGCCGTCGAGTTCGATGCGGAAATCGTAATGGAGGCGGGTGGCGGCGTGCTTTTGCACGACAAAGCTCAGCGGGGTGCCCTTGCGCTCATGGTTGCCCTCGGCGTTCCCCGAAGGCTCCCGGGTTTTATCGAAGTTACGCTTGGCGCGGTAATCCTTGAGGAGCGTGTCGGCCTTGTCCATCTGCTAGCTCGCTTTCTTGCGGGCCGGGGCAGTCTTTTCGGCCGGGGCCCGGCTTGGCTTCTCGGCTGATTTGGCCGGGGCCTTGGTTGCGGTTTTTGCCGCTGCCTTGGCCGGAGCCTTGGTGGGTGGGGCGCTGCCCTCAAGGCTGCTTTTCAGGGCCGCCATCAGGTCGACCACATTGGAACTGGCGGGGTTGTCCTGGGGGGTGTCGTCTTTGGCCGAGACTTTCTTGCCCTTGGACTTCAGCTTTTGGGCGATGAGGTCGCGCAGGGCCGCCTGGTAATGATCCTTGAACACGCCAGCATCGAACTTGGCAGTTTTCTTGTCGATCAGCGCGGTGGCGACTTCAAGCAGGTCGGGATCGGCCTTCTTGGCGGAAATTTCGGCAAAGAAGGGGTCGGCCTTGCGGATTTCTTCCTCGTAGTGGAGCGTTTCCATGAGCAGGCCGGTGCCGGTAGGCTTGATCGCCACCAGATATTCCTTGCCGCGCAGGGCCAGCTGCCCGAGCCCCACTTTGCCGCTTTGGCGCAGGGCATCGCGGATGACCCGGAAGGCATCCTCGGCCAGATCATCAGCCGGCACCACGAAATAGGGCTTGTCGAAATAGATGGGGTCGATTTCGCAGGCGCCGACAAACTGGGTGAGCTCAAGCGTCTTGCGGGTTTCGAGCTTGACCGCATCGATCTCCTCGTCGGTGAGGAGGACATAGTCGCCCTTCTCGTATTCAAAGCCCTTCATGATCTCGTCGGTGCTGACCGGGCCGACGCCCTCCACCACCTTTTCATAGTGGATGCGCTGGCCGGTGGGCTCGTGGATTTGATGAAAGGACGGCTTGGCGTTGGTCTTGGTTGCCGAGTAAAGCTCAACGGCAATGGAGACGAGCGAGAGACGAAGCTGGCCTTTCCAGACGGGACGTGACGCTGCCATGGGATACTCGCGCACAAGAAGACTTGCCGAACAAACGAGTCCCCGGAGTGCTTTGTTCCCGCTGCACGCAATTGCGCTGATCGCCCGGCGCTCCTAAGCTTCCAAGTTGAGGGCAATCAACAAAAGCGAGGGCGGAGATAATGGACGGTTTGGCGCTTGATGGACTCAGCATTACGCTGATCGTGCTGGGGATCCTGGCATTACTGGTGCTGTTTGCCGGCGCCAAAACGGTGCCGCAGGGCTATAACTTCACCATCGAGCGGTTCGGCAAATATACCAGGACGCTCAAGCCCGGGCTCAACCTGATCGTGCCGTTCATCGATAGCATCGGCAAGCGCATCAATGTCATGGAGCAGGTGCTCGACGTGCCGCACCAGGAGGTGATCACCCGCGACAATGCCTCGATCACTGCCAATGGCGTGACCTTCTACCAGATCCTGGACGCCGCGGCGGCGGCCTATGAAGTCTCGGACCTGCAGAACGCCATTCTGAACCTCACCATGACCAATATCCGCACGGTGATGGGCTCGATGGATCTTGATGAACTGCTCTCGAACCGCGACGAGATCAACCAGCGCCTGCTGCGGGTGGTGGATACGGCGGTTTCGCCCTGGGGCGTCAAGATCACCCGCATCGAGATCAAGGATATCGACCCGCCCAAGGACCTGGTGGAATCGATGGGGCGGCAGATGAAGGCGGAGCGCGAAAAACGCGCGGCGATCCTTGAGGCTGAGGGGCGCCGGCAAAGCGCTATCCTGCAGGCAGAAGGCGCCAAGCAGGCGCAGGTGCTGGAGGCCGAAGGGCGCAAGGAAGCGGCATTCCGCGATGCTGAGGCGCGCGAACGGTCCGCTGAAGCGGAAGCCAAGGCGACGCAGATGGTAAGCGATGCCATCGCAGCAGGCAGCGTGCAGGCGATCAACTATTTCGTGGCTAATAACTATATCGAGGCGCTGGGCAAGATCGCCACCTCGCCCAACCAGATGGTACTGATGCTGCCGGTGGTAGCGGCCAGCGTGATCGGCTCGATCGGCGGCATCGCCGAAATTGCCCGGGAAGCCTTCGGCACGAGTTCTACGCCCGTGGCGGCCCGGCCCAGCCGGCCACCGCCAGTCAGCCAAGGCTGAGGGAGGGTGCCATGCAGATCATCAGCTTTGTTGCCGATAATGGGCCCTGGTCCTGGATTGTTGCGGGGCTCGTCTTTTTGGCGCTGGAACTGGTGGTGCCTGGCGGGTTCCTCGTTTGGATGGGGGTTGCCGGGATCATCACCGGGCTGATGCTGTTTTTCCAGCCGATTTCCTGGCCCTTGCAGTGGCTGCTGTTCGGCGGGTTGTCGCTGATCGCAATCTTTGCCTGGGTGCGCTGGAGCCGCACGCGCACGGGGGACGACAGCGATCATCCGCAGTTGAACCAGCGCGCGCAAAGCCTTGTGGGACAGCTCGCCGTGTTGCAGGATCCGATAAGGGGTGGA
>JAQGKH010000087.1 GCA_028290225.1 Devosia sp.
GTCGCAAGCAGGAGGGCAGCGGCAAAAGCGGCGCGAGCAAAACGGATCATGATGGTGTTTCCGGAACGTGAAAGCAGGATCGCTGGCCCCAAAGGGGCCGATCAGATCAGGCCTCACAGGGCGGCGCGCGCGATCCACAAGGCGGCAGCGCGTGCCGAGGCGCGATTGCTGCGGGGGCCCCGTTCCAGGCGAGCGCCGGCTCTACACGATCAAACCGAAGCGGCAGCCCGGAAAAGGGGGGAAGAACCAGATCGCTCTTGCCGGCGCCGACCGCCGGGCATGCGGGGGCGATGCGCTCGCCATCCGAGCCAGGCTGCTGGCCGGGCATGCACAGCACCCAGCCAGTCCCGAGGGTTGAATAGCCCAGCTCCTCGAAGGCGAGCTGGCTGGCGCGAGCATGGTGCAGGGGCGCCAAGAGCGTCAGCACATAGATCGCCAGCACGGCCAAGGCCGTCCCCGCTTCTCTGGCCATGGTGCGCCTGGGTTCCATCACAGCTTTCTAGGCGGCTTTTCCCATGAGCTCAATGGGCCGTTGGCCGGGCAGTTCGCCGCGCTTCACGCCGAAGGAACATAGGTTTCGCTGCACAGGCTCAAAAAGCCTTTCACGGCAGCCGACAGCGGCGTCGAGCGGCGGCGCGCCACCAGCAATTGCCGGAGGGCCCAGCTTTCGGCCAAGGGCGCGCAAGCCAGATCGGTGCCGGCCAGCAGATGCAGGCTGGTGGAGCGCAGGAAGCCGATGCCGAAGCCCGCTTCCACCATGCGCACCAGGGCGGGAAAACTTTCCACCCGCAGCTTTTCGGTAAGGGTGAGATTGTCGCGCCGGGCGGCCTCCGCCAGGAGCCGATCCAGCGCGCCGGCATGATGGATTCCGACAATGGCGTGTTCCACCACGGCGGCAAAAGCGATGCCGCTGCGTGGCTCCAGCCGGGAGGCCAGGGGATGGTCACGAGGCGCCAGCACCCAAACGCGATCATCTTCGAAGGGGCGGGTTTCGAAGCGGGCGAAATCGTAGTTGTCCGAAACGATGGCCAGATCGGCGCGTCCTTCATCGAGCGCGAGGAGAGCCTTGGCCGCGCCCATTTCCTGGATGTCGAGCATTATGCAGGCATGCCGTTCGCTGAAACTGGCCAGCAGCTCGGGCAAGCGCCCGGTGAGGGCCGAGCCCGTGCAGGCCAGGCGCAAGCTGCCGCGCTGGCCCGACGAGAAATCCACCATGCTGGCATCGAGATCGGCTATGGCGCGCAGCACGGTGCGGCAACCTTCGGCATAAGCGAGCCCTGCCGTGGTCAAACGCACGCCATGGGCCGAACGGTCAAACAGCGCGGTGCCCAGCCGGTTCTCCAGGTCGGAAACGCGCCGGCTCACGGCGGAAGAGGCAATGCCCTCGCGCTCGGCAGCCCGGCCAATGGAGCCGGTATCGGCCAACAACAGAATCAAGCGCGCGGTGACGCTGTCGAACGGTGCCATCCCATCTCCCGGCCCAACCATAGCAAGCAGGCCGTTCAGATCACCAGCCCAATGCCGCGCGCAAGATAGAAAATGCCGATAGCCGAAACGATCCAGCGGGTCCAGCTGCGGAAATTGGCGTCGGACAGGCGCTGCAGGATCCAGTAGCCGGCGCTGGTGCCGGCAATGGCGAATGGCGCGGCAAGCGCGACCCCCAGCCATTCGCCTGAACTCAGCACCATGGTGGCGTTCCAGTAGAACACCACCTTGGCCGCATGGGAAAGCACCTGCACCGCCGCCTTGGTCGCGACGATCCGCCGCCGGTCCATGGCCGTGCGGATGAAGAAGATATCGACGGTGGGACCCGAAACGCCCACGGCGAGGTTGAGCCCGCCGCCCAGCAGGCCACAAAAGACCGCGTGGTGAGGCTTGCTAGCATCGAGCTCCAACCAATCGGCGGGAATCCAGACCAGGATGGGCAGGAGGCCGATGGCAATGCAGACGACCGCCAGATCGGGCGTGTAGCGCACAAGGAGCAGGATCGTGGCAGCAAGGAGCAGCCCCAGGGAAATCCAGCCCATGATGCGCCAGTCGATGAAGGCGCGGGACAGCCAGGCGCGCGAGCCATTGGCGACGATCTGGATGGCGCCCTGCACAGCAATGGCGGTGCCCACCGGCAGCAAGGCGAGCAGGATGCCGAGCAGGATAAGCCCGCCAGCCATGCCGAAAACCCCCGACAGGGTCGAGGTGAAAAACACCGCACCCAGCAAGGCGGCGACCGCTCCAAGGCTCAGCATGACGACTCCCGTGTTCCCCGGGGCTGTTTGACCCGCCGGAAGCGGGAGCGCCAGAGCCGATCGGGCATGGCCCGCTGCCTCACCGGCATTGCGCCGCCCCTAGGTGGAAGCCGCCCTGGGTCCGGCGGCGATCAGGTCCTCGGGAATGTCGTCGAAGGAGGCATAGTTCATGTTGTAGAGGCGGGCATAAAGCCCGTTCTTCCTCATGAGCTGCTCGTGATTGCCGTTCTCGATCAGCTCCCCATTCTGGAGCACGATGATGCGATCCGCGCCCCGGATGGTGGCAAGGCGATGCGCGATCACGAGGCCGGTGCGCCCTTCCAGCACGGTCAGCAAGGCCTTCTGGATCTGCCGCTCGGTGTAGGAATCAATGTTGGCGGTGGCTTCGTCCAGCACCAGGATCTTGGCATCGGCCACCAGCGCCCGCGCAAAACTCAGCAACTGGCGCTGAC
>JAQGKH010000137.1 GCA_028290225.1 Devosia sp.
CATCGCCACAATCTGCGCTCCACCATCGGCTCGCTGGCCGGTATCTTCACCAAGACCGAGCCCGTGGCGGAGCTTGCCTCCACCGCCCCCCTGATGCAGCAGGTTAGCTTGCGTGAAGTGGCGGCGGCGGCGGAAGGGGACGACGACGCAGCGGCGCAACCGCCGGCTTACGCCGAGTAGGTCTAAGGGTAAGGGGCCCGGCGCCCCGGGCGCTCGTCCGAACGCGTCCCCAGTTGTTTCGCGGCAACCGTTGGTGGCGCCGCCAGAGGGACCTGGCTTGTGTGGCGCTGAGCAGTGACCATCGGTGCGCCCTAATCTGAATTTGGAGCGTATCCCTCGCGGCTTGAACCCGCAGGAGATCAGGACCAAGGAACGCTCGTACGTCCTGAGGATCGCATGTCGCGCACCGATCATATTCTGCAACGCCTATCGGGGCTCCACCCCAAGCTGATTGATCTTGGGCTGGAGCGCATCGAGCGGCTTCTCGAAACGCTCGGTCGCCCGCAGGATCACCTGCCGCCGGTGATCCATGTCGCGGGCACCAACGGCAAGGGCTCCACCATCGCCTTCCTGCGCGCCTTTCTGGAAGCGGCGGGGCACAGCGTGCATGTCTATACCTCGCCACATCTGGTGCGCTTCAACGAACGAATCCGGTTGGGAGGGCAGCTCGTATCGACGCGCCGCCTCAATGGGGCGCTCGAGCGGGTGGAGCAGATCAATGCCGGGGAAAGCATCACGCTGTTTGAAGTGACCACGGCAGCAGCTCTGCTGCTGTTCAGCGAAACGCCTGCCGACTTCCTGTTGCTGGAAGTGGGGATGGGCGGCACTTTCGATACCACCAATGTGGTGGCCCATCCCTTGGGCGTTGTGATCACGCCGGTGGACCTCGACCACCAAGGCTTTCTTGGCGACACCATCGCCGAAATTGCCGTCAGCAAGGCGGGCATTCTCAAGCGCGGTAGTCCCGCAGTGATCGGCTACCAGCAGCCGGAAGGCCGGGAGGTCATCGAGCGGGCAGCCCGGCGGCTGGGTGTTGCTCCCGTGTACCAGGGCGAAGACTTCCATGGGCACCTGGAAGAGAGCCGGCTGGTGTTCCAGGATGAGAACGGGCTTGTTGATCTGCCGCCCCCTGCCCTGCATGGCCCCCACCAACTGGACAATGCCAGCCTTGCCATTGCCGCGGTGCGGCATTTCGGATTGCCGGTGGACCAGGCGGCGCTGGAGCGCGGCCTGCGCGCGGTCAGCTGGCCGGCGCGGATGACGCCGCTTGAAGGCAAGCTGCGCGAGCGGCTCGCGCCCGATGCCGAGCTTTGGCTTGATGGCGGGCATAATGGCCATGGTGCGGCCGCACTGGCGCGCGCCGTTGAAGCGCTGGCAGCGAAACGCCCGGCCCCACTGGTGCTGATCATGGGCATGATGAATACGCGCTCGCCGGCGGTGTTTCTGGAGCCCTTTGCGCCATTCAAGCCGCGCGTGCTCGCCCTTGCCATTCCAGGAGAGGCCAATGCGCACCCAGCCGATGCCATTGCCAACGCAGCCAAGGGCATGGGCCTTGAGGCGAGCGCCGAGCCGTCCCTGCTGGCGGCGCTACGCAAGGCGGCTGCAATTGCGGGGGCGCGAGTGATCATTTGCGGATCGCTTTACCTGGCCGGCCATGCGCTGGAGCGGAACGGAACGCCGCCGCAATAGCGCTTCCCTCGCTTGTCGCTGGACGGCACGGCAGTTGCCCCATCGGGTGCTTCAGCCCTGACCAAATAAAAACACCGCCGGATCGCTCCGGCGGTGTTTTTGTTGTTGCAAGACGCAAGCCTTATGCGGCGTGCGAGGACAGCCATTTGCTCAGGCCGGCCTTGGGGGTACCGGCGCCGATCTTCATGTCTGCCGCTTCCCCGTCCTTGAACAGGATCATGGTCGGGATGGAGCGCACGCCGTACTTGACCGTGGTGGAGGGATTTTCGTCGATGTTGAGCTTGACGATCTTGACCTTCCCGGCCAGTTCGGTCGACAGCTCATCGAGCACAGGTGCGATCGCCCGGCAGGGCCCGCACCATTCGGCCCAGAAATCGACCAGAACAGGCTCTTTGGAGTTAAGGACTTCCTCGCCAAAATTGGCGTCGGAAACGTGAGTGGTCATCGAGTTTGCCTTTTGGTTGAAAGCGGTGCTTTGTTTGCTCCCAAAGCTGGGGAGAGTCTAGCGTTTCAGCAAGCAAGCTCACCGGATGGTGAAACTCGGGCCTGCCGCTCGCAAGAGTTGGAGTGGCAGATTCATGAGTGTTTCCAACGAGGTCCACAGAATGGCAGTCCGCACCGGAAGCCCGGGGAAGAGCTGTTCTGCAACCAGCGCATACAACCCGAGCTGCGTCAGGTAGTTCCCTGGCACCTGTTCAGGCGCTCCAGGCACCCCAGCATCTGACTTGAAGTCGACCACGAGAACGCCATCTGCACCAACAACGAGCCGGTCAATTCGGCCGGCGAGACGGATCGGCTGGCCCTCCTGGAGCGCATCGAGCAGAAACGGCA
>JAQGKH010000157.1 GCA_028290225.1 Devosia sp.
TTGAGCAAAAAGGCCGTGGATGTGCTGCAGCCCGACGTTTCCCATGCCGGCGGCATGGGCGAAACCAAGCGCATTGCCCACCTCGCGCACACCCATCTGATCCCGATCGCCCCGCACAATCCGGTGGGGCCGGTGATGAATGCCATGACCCTCCATATGTCGGTCGCCATCCCTAACTTCTCGGTATTCGAGACGGTGTCGGTGGATGTGCCTTGGCGCAAGGAACTGGTGCGCGAAACCCTGCAGTTCGAGAACGGCTACATGCTGGCGCCCACCGCGCCGGGGCTGGGCGTGGAACTGATCGAGGAAGCCTGTGCGCGCTTCCCTTACGAAGCCACCAATGTGCCGCTGTTCGACGGCTCGATGAATACCTCGGGCGTGGCCACGGGTGCGGCAACGCACACCAAATAGGCTGAGAGCACAAATAGGGGTCGGGGCTGTTGACAGCTCCGCCCCTTCGCATCATAGTTCTAAGAAGAATTGCTGATGTTCAAATATGAACTGCGCCATAGAGCGCCGTCAGTCGGAGGACAAGGTGAGGGTTGGAATAAGCCTTTACGGCGAGTTGCTGAGCGAGAAGGGCGCCCGCTTTGCGAGCCAGCTCGGCGTGCAGGACGTGGTCGTGCACCTGACCGATTACAGCCGCAATGCCGACAACAGCGCTTACCTGGCCGGAGGTGTCGCCGGCCCGATCAATGGCGATTGCATCGACGCGCCCTTGTGGTCCTACGAGTACATGACCGATCTCGTCGCCATGCTGGCCAAGCATGGCTTGCGCGTCGCGGCGATGGAGAACATCTCCCCCAATTTCTGGTCCGACATCCTGCTCGATGGTCCGCGCAAGGCCGAGCAGATGGACGCCATGAAAGGGCTGGTGCGCGACGCCGGCCGCGCGGGCATCCCGGTGATCGGCTATAATTTCTCGCTGGCGGGCGTCTGGGGCTGGCAGCGCAAGCCGGTCGGCCGCGGTGGCGCCGTGACCGCCGTGTTCGCCATGGACGAGATCGACGCGCAAAGCCCGCTGCCCGACGGCATGGTCGGCAATATGCGCTATCGTCCCGAAGTGCCGGGTGCCGCGTCCCCAAGGGTGGACGAAGCAACTCTGTGGGCGCGGCTCGAATGGTTCTTGCGCGAACTGGTGCCGGTGGCAGAGGAAGCCGGCGTCCGGCTCGCCGCCCACCCCGATGATCCCCCGGTGGACCTGCTGCGCGGCACCGCCCGGCTGGTCAACTCGCACGCCAAATATGATCGCCTGTTGGCCCTCGTGCCCAGCCCGGCCAATGCGCTGGAATATTGCGTGGGCTCGCTGGCCGAAATGCGCGACGGCGATGTCTACGAGACGACGCGCCATTTCGCCCGGGCCAAGGCCATTGGTTATGTGCATTTCCGCAATGTGCGCGGCAAGGTCCCCAACTATGTCGAAACCTTTGTCGATGATGGCGACATCGACATGGCGCAGATTGTGCGGGTGCTGCACGAGGAGGGCTATGACGGGGTGCTGGTCCCCGACCACGTCCCTGAACTCGATTGCGCCGCGCCCTGGCATGCCGGGCACGCCTATACAATTGGCTACATGAAGGCGCTGATCGCCCAGGCGGCAGCACTTTCGGCCAGCCGTGCCACCGCGGTGGCACCGGATCGAACCGCTGCCGCCGCGCGGCAGTGACAGATGCCCCGCCCGTCGGGGCAAGGATTGCGACAGCGACGTCGCATGGGAGGATGACAAAGACCATGACCAAGCTTTTCAAGACAATGGCCCTGTTGGGCTGCACCGTTTCGGGCCTCGCTCTTTCGGCTGGCTGGGCCAGCGCCGGTGAAGTGACCTGGTGGACCCCCAACTTCAACGAGGCCCGCGCCCGTGAACTGGTGACCAAGTTCGAGGCCGCCAATCCGGGCATCACCATCAATCTCGAAATCACCACCACCGACGGTTTGCCCCAGCGCATCCTCACGGCGCTGCAGTCCGGCGCCGCCCCCGATGTGATCGACGTGCAGCATGGCTGGGTGAACGGCTATGCCCAGAACAATCTGGTGCTGCCGCTCGATGAGGTGCTGACCGGCCGCGAGGATTACATTCCCGCCGCCCTCGACTATGTCACCTGGGAAGACAAGCTCTGGGCCATTCCCTACCGCATCGAAACTCACGCCATCATCTACAACAAGGCCGATTTTGTTGCCGCCGGCCTCGATCCCGCCAACCCACCCCAGACCTGGGAAGAGTTTGCGGCCGCAGCCAAGGCCATGACCAAGGACGGCAAGTCCGGCTTTGCCATCACCGGCGGCGGGGAAGTGGGCAATACCATTTTCCGCTCCTTGCCCTTTATCTGGATGGCCGGCGGCGGCATCATCTCCGAGGACGGCACTGAAGTGCTGGTCAACAGCCCCGAAACCGTCAAGGCGGTGACCTACTACACCGACTTCTTCAAGAACGGTATTTCGCCTTCTTCGACGCTGGAAAACGACGGCACCGCCAATCGCCGCCTGTTTATCGCCGAAACCGTCTCGATGTATCAGTCGGGCCAGTTCGACGTGAACTCGATCCGCCAGGAAAACCCCAATATCGATATCGGCGTGATGACCATCCCGCATCCCGAAGGCGCTGATACCGCCGCGATCCTGGGCGGCTGGAGCCTGGTGGTCCCCACCGATGCCAAGAACCCCGAAGAAGCCAAGACCTTTATCGGCTTTTTGGGCGAAGCGGAAAACCAGGCCGTCTTGACCGATACCTTCCCGGCTCGCGTTTCGGCCATGGAAGCTGAACGCTTCCAGGACCCGATCCTCAACGTGTTCAAGGAAATGCTGCCCTTTGGCCGCCCGGTGCCGGTGCACCCGAACTGGGTCCAGATCACCCAGGCCTATTTCGACGGCATCCAGCGTATCCTGCTGGGCGATGAAGACGTGCAGACCGCCATGGATGGCGCTGCCGAAGAAATCGAAGCCCTGCTGTAAACCCCGCTCCTTCCCAGCGCCCCGGCTTGCCATGCGCGGCCGGGGCGTTGCTTCTCCCTCTATTCGGTGGCCGCCATGCAACGACAGTCCACAGGCTATTTGTTTGTTCTGCCCGCCCTTCTGGTGCTGGGCCTGCTGATAGCCTATCCGGTGGCCTATACGGGCCTGCTGAGCGTCACCGATAATCAGGGCAATTATGTCGGGGTCGAGAACTTCGCCCGCATCCTGGGCGCTCGCGCCACCCCGACCGCCTTCATGAACACGCTGTGGTGGGTGTTCGGCTCCATCGTGTTCCAGGTCATCCTGGGCGTTTTGGCCGCGATCCTGCTCAACCAGAATTTCCGCGGCCGCGCCATTGTGCGCTCCGTGACGCTGATCCCCTGGGTGGTGCCGGGCATTGTTGCGGCCACCACCTGGGCCTGGATGCTCCATACCGAGTTCGGCATCATCAACTACATGCTGACTGCGCCCGGCATCATTCCCGAGCCGGTGGGCTGGCTGACCAATGGCAGCACGGTGCTGCCGGTGATGATCGCCATCAATATCTGGAAGATGTTCCCCTTTGTCGCCATCATGGTGCTGGCGGGCCTGCAGTCCATTCCCAATGATCTCTATGAAGCCGCCCGCATCGATGGCGCCAGCTTCTGGGAAGAGGTCTGGTATGTGATGCTGCCCCAGGTACGGCCGGTGATCGTGGCGGTGACGCTGCTGCTGGTGATCTGGGCCCTCAACCACATCACCATCATCTATGCGATCACCCGCGGCGGCCCTGCCAACCGCACCCTGATCACCCCCATCCAGATCTTCCGCACCGCCTTTGAAAGCGTGCAGTTTAATCAGGCGGCAGCGCTGTCGGTGATGTTCTTCGCCGTCGCGATCGTGGTGGTGTTCATCTATATCCGCACCCTTGCCTCCAACGCCGGAGAAGCCCGATGAGCGCTGTTGCTGCAGCTCCTTCCAAGCTCAAGCGCACGGGATTGCCGGTGCCGCTGATCATCATCGGCTCGGTGCTGCTGGTGTTTGTCTGCCTGTTTCCGTTCTGGTGGATGGGGCTTTCATCCATCAAGACCTTGCGCGAGCTTTACACCATCCCGCCGATCTGGTGGCCGAGCATGCCCACGCTCGACAACTACCGGAAGGTGCTGTTTGAATCCAACATCCCGCGCTATTTCCTCAACAGCGTGGTGGTGTCGGTGGGCTCCACCGGGCTGGCGCTGATCCTGGCGATCTTTGCTTCCTATGGCTTTGCCCGCTTCAACTTCCGCGGCAAGCCACTGCTGCAAAGCTTCGTTTTGGTGGGCCAGCTGCTGCCCACCGCCGCCATCATCGTGCCCTTGTTCATCACCCTGCGCGTGCTTGGGCTGGTGAACACCTATTGGGGCCTGATCCTGGTTTACATGATCCTGACCCTGCCGCTGTCGGTGTGGATGCTGACCAGCTACTTCAAGGCCATTCCGGTGGAGCTCGAGGAAGCCGCGATCATCGATGGCGCCAGCCGCATCGGGTGCCTGTTCCGCATCACCCTGCCGCTCTCCATCCCGGGCCTCGTGTCGGTGCTGGTTTATGCCTTCGTCACCACCTGGAACGAGTTCATCTTCGCGCTGTGTTTTGCCACCGATTCCTCGGTCAAGACGCTGCCGATCGGGCTGGCGGAATTTTCCACCGAGTTCAACACCGACTGGGGCGCGGTGATGGCCGCTTCCGTGGTGATGACCCTGCCCATCGCCATCCTGTTCCTGTCCATGCAGCGCTTGTTCGTGGGCGGCATGACGGCCGGCGCCACCAAGGGCTGAGACCTCAATCGAAAGGGCCGACATGGCATCCTCGACATCTATTCCGCCCCTGGGGCTTGGCACTTACGGACGCACCGGCGCCGAGGGGATCGACGCCATCGGCACTGCGCTCGAGATCGGTTACCGCCACCTCGACACGGCCCAAAGCTACGACACTGAGTCTACGGTGGGGGAAGCTGTCCGCCGCTCGGGCCTGGCGCGGGCGGATGTGTTCATCACCACCAAGGTCGCCGACACCAGGCTCGCTCCGGCCGATTTCATGCCGAGCGTGCGCCAGAGCCTCGAGACCATCGGGGTGGATCAGGTCGACCTGCTGCTGATCCACTGGCCGGTGCCCGAAGCGGTCGTGCCCTTCGAAAGCTATATGGGGGCGCTCAAGGAAGCCCAGGATGCCGGCTATGCGCGGCTGATCGGCGTGTCCAACTTCACCATCGCATTGCTGGAGCGGGCCGAAAAACTGCTCGGCAAGGGCGCGCTGGCCACCAACCAGGTGGAAATTCATCCCTGGCTGCAAGTGCCCACCTTGCGCGATTATGCGCGCGGCGCCGCCTTGCAGCTCACCGCCTACCAGCCGCTGGTCAAGGGCCAGGTTTCGAGCGACCCGGTGCTTGGCCGCATTGCCGGGGAACTGGGCACCGGCCCGGCCGCCGTCGCGCTGGCGTTCCTCTTGGCCGAAGGGCACATCGTCATTCCAGCTTCCGCCAGCCGCACCAATCTGCAGGCCAATTTCGACGCCACCACCATTATCCTGACCAGCGAGCACCTGGAGGCCATCCGCCAGCTCGATCGCGGTTATCGCCACATCAACCCGGCCAAGTCCCCGCGCTGGGACGACTGACGGGCTCGCTCGAGAAAGGTTTTTACCCATGGGTTCAGTTTCAATTCGCGACGCCCGCAAAGCCTATGGCAATGTGGAAATTCTGCACGGCGTTTCCATCGACATCGCCGATGGCGAGTTCGTGGTGCTGGTTGGCCCTTCGGGCTGCGGCAAGTCCACGCTCTTGCGCATGCTGGCGGGGCTTGAGGAGATATCGGGTGGCGAGATTGCCATCGACGGCAAGGTGGTCAATTCGCTGCCGCCCAAAGAGCGGGACATCGCCATGGTGTTCCAGAGCTATGCGCTGTATCCGCATATGACGGTGGGCCAGAACATGGGCTTTTCGCTCAAGCTCGCCCGCGCCCCCAAGGACGAGATCAAGCGCCGCGTCGCCGTGGCCGCCCAGATGCTCAGCCTCGATCCCTATCTCGACCGCTATCCGCGCCAGCTTTCGGGCGGCCAGCGCCAGCGCGTCGCCATGGGGCGAGCCATGGTGCGCGATCCCAAGGTGTTCCTGTTCGACGAGCCGCTCAGCAACCTCGATGCCAAGCTGCGCGTGCAGATGCGCTCCGAAATCAAGCAGAACCACCAGCGCCTGAGCACCACCACGGTTTACGTGACCCACGACCAGATCGAAGCCATGACCATGGCGGACCGGATCGTCGTCATGCATGACGGCATTGTCGAGCAGATCGGCACCCCGCTCGAGCTTTATGACTTCCCCGACAATCTGTTTGTCGCCGCCTTTATCGGCTCGCCCTCCATGAACATCCTTGGCGGCAAGCTGCAGGCCGGCAGTTTCATCGCCGCCGATGGCAGCGCCATCCCATTGCCCTTTGCACCGACCGGCATGGATGGGCGGGTGGTCAGCATGGGCATTCGGCCCGAGCATTTCGTGCTCGACCCTCAAGGGCTGTCGGCCCAGATCATCACCGTCGAGCCCACCGGTTCGGAAACCCAGGTCGCCATGCGCCTCGCCGGCCATGACGTGGTGGGCGTGTTCCGCGAGCGCATCACCGCCCGGCCGGGCGAGCACATCCAGGTGCGGCCCGAGCAGGGGCGTATCCACCTGTTTGATGGCGAAACCGGCAAGCGCATCAAGCACAGCTGATCGGCGGCGCCGTTCCACTTCATTTTCCAGAAAGCTTTTCTCGCATGCAATCTCCCCAAGACATCAAGGATATCACTCGTCCGCCCCGCGCCCATTGCGATGCACTGGCCAGTATCGGCACCGCCACGGCCAGCAGCGAATTGAGCCTGATGGGCATTCGCGATGCCCAGATCCGCGGACCCCGGCCGCTCAGGACCGGCCGTTCGGTGGCCGGCGCCGCGCTGACGCTGCAGATGATGCCCAAGCGCGAGGACCTTTATGGGTCCAACGAATACGAGAACCCCGAGCGCCAGCTGCACCGGCACGTGATGTACTACGCCCAGGACGGGGACATGGTGGTGGTGGATGCGCGCGGCGACATGGCCAGCGGCATTTTCGGCGAAATGATGCTGACCTATCTCGCCGG